>CAZBCH010000111.1:0-14935 GCA_964490235.1 uncultured Flavobacteriaceae bacterium
AAGAATTTACTGTAGGAGCTCAAGTAGGTCTTGCAGCACACTTTGGTAATATAGGTATAGATGTGCGTTATGAACGAGGCTTTACCTCAAATGAAATCATGCAAATTGAGAACGTTATAGATATAAATGGTCCTATTACTATAGATACAAGACCTGAACAAATTATACTTGCGATAAGTGTAAAGCTATAACAGCAAATGAATTATTTAAGACAGGCTAGCGATCTCATTGTATATATTTTCTCTAGCCTGTTTCTCATACTTATCAAAGAACTCAACTGTTTTAAAAATTTGTTTTTGTTTTAAAAAGTGGATCATTGCTTTTCTGCGAGCTGGTTTATAAAGAAAATCAGGATATAGGTCATATTCTTTTCTGATTTTTTGAGTGTATGATGTATATTTTTCTGCGTTTTGCCCTAGTATTGCTAGATCAAGATCTAAAAGAAGGTTGATATCACTATTTGCTGATTTCTTATGCTCTTTAGTTGCGTGTATAGACTCCTTACATAGTTGGATATATTTAAAGTCGGTTTTAGAAAGGTGTTTTTCTAGAACTATGGCGCTTTGCAATTCGTTATCTTTTTTACTTGCCTTGTAGATGACATCATGATAGAATATGCTAAATATAAGAGCCTCTCTATTATCTGGTTTGCAACTGCACTGTTCTAACTCATCCAGCATAAAAGTTAAATGCTGCAAATTATGATACAGTCTTGACGAGGAAGAATATTGTTTTACTAAAAAATCCAGACACGTACTTATATAAGTTATATCTGGAGTGTATTTTTTAAATATCGCAATGTAAAGCTCTATTAACTTCACTTACTCCACATAGATTTTATCAATCAATAATTTAAAAGAAGCCTCTTTGTTACCTATAAATAAAGAAAGTTCATCTATAAACATATGATGAAAGTTATCCATGTTAAGCTGGCTACCTCTAAATGATGCTGTCATTTGATCCAGTTCTAGTTCTACCGTTTCCCATTCTCCAGTAGTAGAAAAAGGGATGATGTAAGAATGACCATCAGAAGAGTTTTCTTTAAAACGCAATTGGTACTCATTTCCATCACCTTTAACTATTAAAATGGCTTTGGTAGCATCTCCCAGTTTTTGATCTGGACACTCATATCTTACAGATGCAAAGCCTCCATTATTTTCTAAAGATACCTCACCGCTGAAAACGGCATGTCCATCATCGTTAATAATAAGTGAGCTGGTTGAAACGCCACCCATAACTGTATCGTTTACCGTATTCCAGTTTTCTAAGTCTGACGAAGAATTAAAATCAAATAAAACAATAGTTGTATCCATATGTGGGAAAGATAAAGTTTACCAAGACTTTTTTAAAACTATTTTGAATTTTTTATGCATATCAATTTTTACAATACGTGTCACTAACTAGATTTTTTAACTCTAGTGAGGTCCAGCATGTTGATAGCGTTACTTTCTAAATTGAGGATGTCTTTAGAAATGAATCTTACACTTTGGTCGTAATAAAGAGGTACGATAGGAGCCTCTTCTATGATCAGGCTGTCCATTTTAATATATAGTTCTTTCCTAAATTCAGGATTTGTACTACTTAAAGATTGTTCATACAAAGAATCATAGAGACTACTTTTAAAATGTGTGTAATTAGATCCAGCAGGTGAGAAGTTTTTTGAATAAAAAAGCGCTAGATAATTTTCGGCATCAGGATAATCGGCGATCCAGCTGCTTCTAAAAATATCTAATTGTCCATCTTTACGAGCTTGTCGCAATGCAGATGGCGTCATCACATCTATTTTTACTACTAGACCTATTTTTTGCATTTCTTTTTGTATGAACTCGCAAAGATCTAAATAGTTGGCTCCTGTACTAATTGTTATACTAGGCTTAATGTCACCTGTCTCCTTTTTATATGACTCAATCAATTGTTGCGCTAGTTCTGGATTATAGTTATATCCTTTAACCATACCACCTGCAGGTAGCCCTGTAGGAATAAAACCGTGCTGTGCAGGTGTTCCTATATTATTGCGCAGGTATTTGATCATTTTATTTCTATCAAAACCGTAATTGATAGCCTTTCTCAAATTCTTATTTTGTAATTCTGGCGCCTCGTTATCGATTTTAATTCCTAAATATTCTGTATTTAAGAAAGGTGATTTTATAAGATGTACGTTATCCAGATATTTCAATTTTAAGGTTCCTGAAGTGGTAAGAAGCTCATCTTTGTAACTGGGATCTATGGCATTTATAAAATCCAAATTACCTTGTGCAAATTCTAGAAATTCACTTTGTTTATCTGTTTTAAAGGTGATTGCAACTGCTTCTAGATAGGGTAGCTGTATGCCATCTTTATCTTTTTCAAAATAACGTTCATTTTTGCGCAGTACCATTTTTACATTTTCTTGCCATCTCTTTAAGTAAAATGGTCCTGTACCTATAGGCTGTTCTCTTAAGTTTGTACTTCCGTCAGGCACCACGCTGCAGTATTTCATTGATAATACACCTAGAAAAGCTGGAAACGGTTGCCTTAATGTAATTTCTAATTCATGTTCACTTAAAGCTTTGATCTCTTTTACATTTTGCAATATGGAAGCGCCAGGAGATGCAACCTTAGGATCTATTAAACGCTCTAGAGAATATTTAAAATCCTGTGCTGTAACTGTTCTCGCTTTCGCGAAAGCGTCATTAAAAAAAACATTTTTCTTAAGATGGAATTTATAGATAGTAGCTGTAGTATCTACTTGCCAGCTTGCTGCAATATCAGGTACAACATCTAGGTTTTGATCTAATTTTACCAGTCCATTATACAGTAGGTTACAAACCCAAATGTTGCGTTGATCTTTTGCAAATGCGGGATCTAAACTGGTCACATTTGCATGCTCATTATATCTAAAAACGGTATTCAAATCGATTTCTCGATCTGATTGATTACATGAGGTAATTAGTACACAAACAATTGTCCAATAGAAGTATTTAAGCATAGGGTAAATATATTGCGCATCGTCTACTAAGTAAATAGAAAGCTTTGTTAATTTTAACAGGATAGCGCACTAATTATCATTGATGTAGTGCCACCCTATTTGAGATCTTACATGATCTAGAATATTGATAAGATCTAGACTAAGTTGATGTGGCATAAGCGGGCTTTCTATTTGATTATTTTCTAAGCAATTTACAACTTCTTTTATTTCATGTGTGTAGCCATAACCGCCTAGATCGGTATTTATGATTTGTGACTCTTGATGGTGTAAATCTATCGTCAATTTTCTGGTACTGTGAAAAGGTTCTTCCATCGTTATTTTTCCTTTACTACCGTAAATAATAGTTTCTATAGGCAGTTTACTGGTAAGGTCTGATTTTAATGATGCAGTTGCATTATTCTTAAACTTCATGATCATCAAACAATGCTGGTCAATATTTTGCATATTTAATTGTGCCAAAGCATGTATTTTTTCGGGCTTGCCCAATAATAATAGACTGATAAATATGGGATAGATTCCTATGTCTAATAATGAGCCACCACCTAGATCCTTGCGATTGAGGCGGTTGCTAGGTTCTTGAGAAGCGGCAAAACCAAAATTAGATGAAATGGAATTGATTTTTCCTATGGTACCACGATCTATGAGTTCTTTAACTTTAATAGTTCCAGGTATAAAACGAGTCCACAATGCTTCCATGAGAAATACCTTTTTTTCTTGGGCAGTTTTTATCATGGTTTTTACTTCCTTTTCATTCATAGCAAATGGTTTTTCACAAATAACCGCTTTACCAGCATGTAAACACATCATTGTATTTTCATAATGAAAGGTGTGTGGAGTGGCAATGTAAATAACGTCTACGTCAGGATCTGTTGTGACCTGCTCATAAGTATTGTAATAATTAGGCGCTTGAAAATGAGTAGCAAATTCTTTTGCCTTACTACTACTTCTAGAGCCTACCGATTGTAAAGTGCAGCCTTCTACTAGTGCTATATCATGTGCAAATTTGTGTGCAATTTTACCTAAACCTATAATTCCGAATCGTATCATTAACATATTTTGATTCCACAAAGTAAGTAATTATAGAAGACTAGATTTGAATCTTCTATTATTGATTTGACTTTAAATGAAAAATTTTACAATTCAGAATAAGATTTTTACAGTTGAGTAATTTGCATTATTTATAACTGTAAAGCTGCCGCATATTTGTCCTGTCTAACAAATTAAACAACACATTATGAAAACTTTATTTACATCCATCATCGTTTTATTTCTTTCTATAGCAATAAATGCACAAGAGACTTTTACTCTTAAAGTAACCGTTAATAATGCTACAGATGATCAAGGCAAAATGGTTTATTCTTTAAGTACTCAAAATCAATTTATGAAATCAGCACCTTTACAGTCGGCTAGTATAGAAATTAAAGATGGGATAGCTGTAGCAATTTTTAAAAATGTACCTGTAGGAGAGTATGCAGTAATGGTTTTACATGATAAAAATGGAAATAACAAAATGGATTTTTCTGAACAAGGAATGCCTACCGAGGCTTATGGAATGAGTAATAACCCTATGAGTTATGGTCCGCCTACATGGGAAGATGCAAAGATCACCATCGATTCTGATAAAGAAATCACCGTACGATTATAAAAAAAGAATTAGCCAGCTCCATTCTTTTATAAACAGGTAAGTACCTTGATTGATACTTACCTGTTTTCGTGTTAATTTACTCCAAAGAAGCTAGACATCTAAGGGTTTGATAATTAAATTCGTTACATGGTTGTACTTATAACAGGAGCTACTGGTCTAGTAGGCTCAAAAATTTCAGAAGATTTACGTTCTCAAGGTCATACGATACATTATTTGACCACAAGGCAAAGCGCTATTAAAAACGAGGAGAAAAATAAAGGATTTCTATGGGATGTAAAAAACATGACCATAGATTCTAAATGTATTGAAGGCGTAGATTCCATCATTCATCTGGCTGGTGAGACTGTTTTTCAAAGATGGAGTGATGATGCCAAAAAACGCATTTTAGATAGCCGTATCAATAGCACGCAACTTTTATTGAAGCTATTACAAGAAAACAAGCATCAAGTACAGCAAGTAGTTACAGCCAGCGCCATCGGGATTTATCCAGACGATCAAAATGGAAAGGCGTTAAAAGAAAATGATATTCCACCTACAGCAACAAATTTTCTTGCAGATGTCTGTATCGCCTGGGAAAAAGAAGGAGCTAAATTTAAAGATTTAGGTTTAAAACATGCGATCGTTCGTATAGGAATTGTACTCTCTGCAAACGGTGGAGCACTAGATCAAATGGCAAAACCAGTTAAATTTTATGCAGGTGCTGGATTTGGTAACGGTAAGATGTGGCAAAGCTGGATCGCCATAGATGATCTGTCAGGCATATTTATTCATATTTTAAAACATACTTTAGAAGGAGTTTATAATGGAGTGGCACCACAACCTGTAAGAAATAGGCCTATGATGGAAGCAATAGGTAAGGTATTGGGAAAACCTGTTTTCTTACCCAATGTTCCAAAATTTGTAATGAAGTTAATGCTAGGCGAGATGTCTTCAATAGTTCTTGCGAGCCAGCATGCTAGTAGTGCAAAAATTATGGAAAAAGGATATCATTTTGAGTATCCAAAGCTAGAAGGTGCATTAACGCAATATTTAAAATAGATAAACATACCTATAATCGTTACCCATTAAATCGATCCCATTCCTCTTGGCTATTCTTATTATTCTTTTTTATTATGAGATAAATAACTAGAATTATAAGACCTATAATTAGAGCAAAACAAATAAATCCACCCATCATATAACCTAAATCATATGCACTAGGCAATCCAGAATCTTGATTAAAAATATTTAAATCTCCTACACAATCGGTATACTGATTTTTGCCAGTGTAGGCCTCGTTGATATGAATACTATTGAAAAAGTCATCTGCGATCGATTTATCTAATCTACTTGCTGGTTGATACAGACAGATTTGATACATAGTTTCTTTAATCTGTATAAACCTATAATCATTATTATATAAAATTTCATCGGTAGGATCTATGTCATTGTATTCAAGTACTCCTTGATATACACCATTATCAATGAAGGCAGAGTTGTACTTGACACGTTGCTGATTCTCGCCATCAAGTAAATAATCATTTACCTCTTGATAATGCTCCTGTAATTGTTGCATGTTTTCTAAACAGATCAGCTCATCTGATGTGATTTTATACACAGAATAAGTAATATCCTCAAAAGTTCCATGAGTGACAAACCTATTGATCCCATCTAGGCTATCGTTTTCTATATAATTATAGTTATCTATCGGTAAGTTAATTGTAAGTATAGAATCAATGACTACCTCTTCATACTCTTGAGCTAGTAGAAAGTTAGAAAAGATAACACTTACCATTAATAGCAAAAGGCAATTCTTCAATCTTGTAGTATTTTAAAAGACACAATATTAAAGTAATTGTTTTAAAATAATGAGAGCAAAAATTAAAATATCCAGCAAGATTTTAATTTAAGAGTAAAAAGAAAAGTCCTATGCTCATAGAACATAGGACTTTAAAAAATTGAAACAAAAATCTAATTACTTAGTAGCTACAAGACTTATAGTTAATTTTATATCGTCAGAAATTGCTTTGTCAGCAACTACATCAGCTAGGCTAGAAGAACCGTACTTTATTCCCCAGTCTGTTCTATCGATAGTAAATTCTTCACTATTCAACATCATTTTATCACCTTCATAAGCTACAGTTACAGGAAAAGAAACATTTTTAGTTACATCTTTTAAAGTAAGATTACCTTCTAACATTGTTTTACCGTCTACAGCGTTAAGCCCAGTTACAACAAATTTTGCAGTAGGATATTTTGCGGTATTAAAAAAGTCAGAAGAAGTACCTTCACGCTCACCAGTAAGGTGTGCCTTTAAACTAGCTGCCTTGTCACCTTCTAGATCTGTCACCTCGATAGAGTTCATATCTATAGTGAACTCTCCACTTTCTAGAGCTTCACCATTTACTTTTACCATACCACTAGATAGAGAAATGTTACCAGTGTGGTCTTCAGTAGGCTTAGAACCTACCCATGCAATGTTAGATGCTTCAGTATCCACTGTATAAGTAACAGCTTCTACAGTAGCAACTGCTACTTCTTCTTCAGCACTAGCGTCTACCTCATTTTGATTTTCTTTACAAGCAACCGTAAAAGCGATTACTGCTGCCATTCCTGTGATTTTTAATAAATTCTTATTCATTGTTTTAGTATTTGATTTATTTGAAACACAAAATTACATGTATGTACAAATGTTTAAGTTAAATCTATATTAATAAATTCTTGTGACATTTTGACACACAAAGTTTAATGGCAGTACTTTTGCCATATCGCGCGTAGGTAGGTGTGAATAGATTGTATTTATCTCGCTTTCGCGAAAGCGTAATTTCATAAATACCTCAATAACAAGTGTTGAATATATTTAAAAGATACCGTCAGAAAATGGCAAAGGATAAGAAAGAAAAAGACTTGAAAGATCAAGAAGCGCCAGAAGTAGTGGAGCAAGAAACAGAAGAAACACAGGACGAGCGCACAGAAGTGGAGATTCTTGAAGAACAAGTAAAAACAGAGAAAGATAAATTTATGCGTCTTTTTGCTGAGTTTGAAAATTTCAAAAAAAGAACAGCAAAGGAACGTATCGAGCTTTTCAAAACGGCAGGTGAAGGTGTTTTAAAGGACATGTTGCCAGTTTTAGATGATTTTGACAGAGCAATGGTTGAAATTAACAAAGCAGAAGACGAGCAATTAATTACCGGCGTACAGCTTATCTCTGGTAAATTACGTACGACATTAAAGAGTAAAGGACTGGAAGAATTTGAAGTAAGAGCAGGAGATATTTTCAATGCAGATATCCATGAGGCCATCACACAAATACCAGCGCCTAGCGACGATATGAAGGGTAAAATTGTAGACGTGATTGAAAAAGGATACAAGTTAGGAGACAAAATCATACGTTTTCCTAAAGTAGTAATAGGACAATAATTATGGCAGATTTTTATGACATTCTAGATATAAATAAAGGAGCAACAGCTGCTGAAATTAAAAAAGCCTACAGGAAAAAGGCTATTCAGTATCATCCTGATAAAAATCCAGGAGACGCAGCTGCCGAAGAGAATTTTAAAAAAGCGGCTGAGGCTTATGAAACATTAAGCGATCCACAAAAGAAAGCACGTTATGATCAATTAGGTCATCAAGCATATACATCTGGTGGTGCTGGAGGTTTTGGTGGTGGTGGCGGATTTGACATGGATGATATTTTCAGTCAATTCGGTGATATCTTTGGCGGTGGCGGCGGCGGATTTTCTGGTTTTGGAGGATTTGGCGGTAGTCGCGGTGGACAGCGTCGAGTAAAAGGTAAAGACTTGCGTATAAGAGTCTCTCTAACTCTAGAAGAAGCTGCAAATGGTGTAGATAAAAAGGTAAAAGTAAAGCGCAAAAAGCAGGCACCTGGTGTAACTTATAAAACTTGTAGTACATGTAACGGTAGTGGTCAAGTTACTAGAATACAAAACACTATTTTAGGTCGCATGCAAACTGCCGCACCATGTAATGTATGTGGTGGTGCAGGACAGACTATGGATAAAAAGCCAGCCGGTGCAGATGCTCAAGGTATGGTAGCTAGTGAAGAAACAGTTACAATACAAATCCCTGCAGGTGTAGAATCGGACATGCGTCTAAAAGTATCTGGAAAAGGTAATGATGCTCCTGGCAATGGTGTAAGTGGTGATTTATTAGTAGATATCGAGGTAAAACCACATGCTGAGTTGCAGCGTGAAGGGAATAACCTTCATTATGACTTATATGTAAGTGTACCAGAAGCGATCTTGGGAACTTCTAAAGAAATACAAACCGTTACAGGAAAAGTACGTATTCCTATAGAAGCTGGAATCCAAAGTGGTAAAATATTAAGATTAAGAGGTAAAGGAATGCCTAGTCTTAACGGTTATGGTACTGGTGATTTACTTGTTCACGTAAATGTATGGACACCGCGCAATCTTACTAAGGACCAAAAAGAATTTTTTGAGAGCATGATGACCGATTCAAATTTTGAACCTGCACCAGAAAAAGGTGATAAATCTTTCTTTGAAAAGGTAAAAGATATGTTTTCTTAAAGAAAACCTAATGAATTAGAAAAATTTGTATATATTTAACCCAACAAATGGACAACCAACCATTTGTTATTTTTCTTTTTCATAGCAATTTTTCCCACCTCTTGTTTTCAAGAGGTGGGTTTTTTTTGAAGTATTTGTAGCTTCACATCGTTTGTAAGTAACTTCATTTGTAGTAAAATTATATTTTTGAAGCATTCAATTAATAATTCCTATTAAAATCTTCTAAATCTCTAGCAATACCATATCCTTCTTGTTAATTTAGCGCATTTCATGAAGGTATGTCAAACGCACTAGAAGCAATACAAATTAAAAAGGCTTATGGAGATTACACAGCGCTTAATAATGTGTCTATCTCTGTACCACAAGGCAGTGTTTATGGTTTACTAGGTCCTAATGGTGCTGGTAAAACATCACTGATTAGAATTATAAATCAAATTACAATGCCCGATAGTGGGCAAATTCTTCTTAATGGAGCGGCATTAGAGCCTAAACATATAGAAGATATAGGATATATGCCTGAAGAACGTGGATTGTATAAATCTATGAAAGTAGGAGAGCAATGCATCTATTTAGCACAATTAAAAGGGCTTTCTAAGTCACAAGCCAAAGAACGACTTACCTACTGGTTTGAAAGATTGGGTATAGAAGGCTGGTGGAACAAAAAACTTCAAGAGCTGTCTAAAGGAATGGCGCAAAAAGTTCAATTTATAGTTACAGTACTTCATGAACCTAGTTTATTGATCTTTGATGAACCGTTTTCTGGTTTTGATCCTGTAAATGCAAATTTGATAAAAGACGAGATATTAAAACTGCGTGACGATGGTGCAACGATTATATTTTCAACGCACCGTATGGAAAGTGTAGAAGAAATGTGTGATCACATAGCACTTATAAATAAATCAAATTTAGTTCTAGAAGGAAAATTAAGCGACGTAAAACAGCGGTATAGAGATCGCAATTATGCTGTTTCATTAATTTGTAACAATAATGATCTTGCTTTTCAGCAAATCCCTCATGAATTTATGCCTATTCCTATACAACTTTCAGGATTAGATAATACACTTGATTTTCAAATTAAAATACCTAAGAATATTGATATTCCAGCTGCGATTCACAAACTAACACTAATAGGAGAGTTGACACATTTTAGTGAGGTAATACCTAGTGTAAACCATATTTTTATTCAAACTGTACAAGAAAATGGATAAACTCTGGCTTATAATTAAACGAGAATACCTTAATAAAGTGAGAAACAAAACGTTTGTTATCATGACGTTTGTAAGTCCTTTAATCTTTGTAAGTGTCGCCTTATTAATAGGCTGGTTAACCAGTATAAATTCAGATACAGCAAGAAAAATTGCCGTACTGGACCAGACAGGTAATCAGTATGAATCTTTATTTAAAAATACTGAGCGTAACCAATATATATACCTAGATGGTTTAAGTAAAAGCGCTGCTATTACTGCAAGTAAAGAAGCAGATTACTATGGTCTGATACTCATAGAAGGACAAAAGGGTAATCTGGAAAACTTCAGTTTTTATTCAGACGATTCACCATCACCGGATTTTATAAGCTCTATAGAAGATAAAATAAATAAAAAGGCTTCAGAAAATAATCTTGTTAATAATAATATTGATCTAGAATTACTTGAAGAATTAACCGTAAGCAAAGAAATAGAACTTCAAAATTTTACTGGTAAAAAGACAAGTAAACTCTCTGGCTGGATTAAAATTGCTACAGGTGGCGCGGCAGGTTACCTGCTTATGATGTTTATTATTATATACGGTAATATGGTGATGAGGTCTGTAATAGAAGAGAAAACAAATCGCATTATTGAGATTATTGTAAGTAGTGTTAAACCTATCTATTTAATGATAGGTAAGATTACAGGTACATCACTTGCTGGTATTACTCAATTTTTAATATGGGTGATAGTAGGTTTTATACTCATGCTGGCAGCTACGGCATTTTTTGGTGTTGATGCATTTGCAAATCCAGCCAATGCTGATATGATGGCTCAAACACAGGACATGAGCAAGATGGAGTTGATCTTAAATGACGTCGCACAGTTGCCTATTCTTAAACTTATTATTTGTTTCTTCATTTATTTTATAGGAGGCTATTTCTTATATGCATCTATTTACACAGCTATAGGAGCTGCTGTAGATAATGAGACTGATACACAGCAATTTATGTTACCAGTTATTTTGCCATTAATGCTTGCCATTTACGTGGGCTTTTTCTCAGTAATGGATAATCCACATGGTACGGTTGCTGTAATTTTTTCCTATATTCCGCTTACTTCACCGATAGTGATGTTGATGAGAATACCCTTTGGTGAGATTGCCTGGTGGGAAATAGCACTGAGTATGATCTTGCTTTATGTAAGTATTATAGGTGTTGCGATCCTAGCTTCAAAAATTTACAGAATAGGAATATTGATGTACGGTAAAAAAACAAACTGGAAAGAGCTCTATAAATGGCTCCGTTATTAAATTATGAATATAGATTGGGATAAAATACGAGATTTTCTAACGTATGAAATAATACCATCTGGAAAAAATGGTGGATTTCATTTTGATACGTGGATGTTAATCCTTGCTATTATAGCAATTCTAATCACGACGTTAATTTTACGTGGTATCAAAAAGGTGATTACACGTAAAATGGAGGATTCTGATAAGTTGAAATTTGAAAGTGTTTTCAAATTTTTCAATTACCTCGTTTATATAATAGTCGTTATTACCGTTTTACATTCTAGTGGCGTACAACTTACCGGTCTTCTTACCGCGAGTGCTGCATTGTTTGTAGGTTTAGGATTTGCCTTACAAGATCTATTTAAAGATATTATTGCTGGTGTTACAATATTGATTGATAAATCTGTCTTAGTTAATGATGTGATAGAAATGAATGATAAGGTAGGTCGTGTGTTTGAAGTAAAATTAAGAAGTACTAGGATCATAACAAGAGATGATAAGATACTGATTATCCCTAATCATCTTTTCATGTCAGAGTCTGTTTATAATTATACTCAAAACCACCCTAAAACTAGAGAAAGCGTTCAAGTAGGAGTAGCATATGGTAGTGATACAGAACTGGTAGAAAAAATTTTAATACAATGCGCTGTTAATCAAAAGGGAATTTTAAAAAGTCCAGAACCTTTTGTTATGTTCAATGATTTTGCTGATAGTTCATTAAACTTTGGTGTATACTATTTTATAAAAGACGCGTTTAATGATCCTAGAATTAAAAGCGCTTTAAGATTTGCTATCGATAAGGCATTTAGAGAAAATAACATTTCTATCCCTTTTCCTCAAAGAGATTTGCATATCATTACAAATAAATCTGATAAAAATTTACATGATAAAAAAAGTGATTAAGGTAAATACTATATCTATAGCACTGTTGTTTGTATTAGTTATCGCTTTCGCGAAAGCGAATGCCCAAGGAACAGACTTATTTAGAGCAGAATATACTTACTTCCCGCAAAGAGACTCTGACAATAGCTTCAGAAGATTTAGAACTTTTGCAAATGTTCCCTTGAAAGTCGCTGAAGGAAGTTATATAGTACCGTTTTTTGAATATAGAAATGTAGAATATGTGGTAAGAGATGATTTTGCGACTACAGAATTTGGTTCTGATCGATACGAAAGTTTTGAGTTATCGCTAGGTTACACATTTCCTATGAAAAAGAATTGGAGATTTGGATCACGAGCAGGAGTTCTAGCAGCTTCTAATTTTGATAAAGCTCGGGCGCAAAGTGATGACTATTTTCTCACAGCGAGCGTTTACTTTATTAAAAATGAGAAAAAAAGAGATGACGGCGGTAAGCCATGGCAGCTAGTATTAGGTGTGCAATATGCTACTACTGCGGGACGACCATTTCCATTACCTTATGTAAATTATTACAGGGAACTTAACGAAGACTGGAGTTTTACTCTAGGAGCACCTAAAATGAATCTAAAATACAGATTCAATGACAAAAACAGTATGCAATTGTATGCAAGATTAGATGGTTTTTATGCAAATATTCAAGGAGATGAACCTACCTCGCTAGGCATTGCCGAAGATGTATCTATGACAGTAGCGATGTTCGGGCCTGGTTATCAATACAATTTTACTAAACATATTTCGGCTTATCTTTATGCTGGATATACTTTCATAAATGATATACGATTAAGAGACAACAATGGTGACGATGTAGTAACACTTAATGATACTAATACATTTTACTCACGAATAGGTCTTAAATTTAAAATATAAAAATGGCACAAATACTTATTATAGAAGATGAAAACGCGATAAGACGCGTTCTTGGTAAAATCTTATCTGAAGAAAGTAAGGATTATAATGTGAGTGAAGCAGTAGATGGTCTTGAAGGAATAGAGCTTATCAAAGAAAATGATTATGACCTAGTATTATGTGATATAAAAATGCCCAAAATGGACGGTGTTGAAGTTCTTGAGGCTATTAAAAAAATAAAACCAGAGATACCAGTGGTTATGATTTCTGGTCATGGCGATCTCGATACTGCGGTAAATACCATGCGTCTGGGAGCCTTTGATTACATCTCAAAACCACCAGATTTAAATAGGCTCTTAAATACAGTACGCAATGCGTTAGATAGAAAAAATCTAGTAGTAGAAAATAAGCGCCTTAAAAGAAAAGTAAGTAAGAATTATGAGATGATAGGTGATAGTGAGTTAATAATCATTATTAAAAATATCATTGAAAAAGTTGCGCCTACAGATGCAAGAGTTCTTATTACTGGGCAAAATGGAACAGGAAAAGAACTCGTTGCTCACTGGTTGCATGAAAAAAGTAATAGGTCCAAGGGGCCTTTTATAGAAGTAAACTGTGCTGCGATTCCTAGTGAATTAATAGAAAGTGAATTATTTGGTCATGTAAAAGGTAGTTTTACTGGAGCAAATAAAGATCGTGCTGGTAAATTTGAAGCAGCAAATGGTGGAACTATTTTCCTAGACGAGATAGGAGACATGAGTGCCAAAGCGCAGGCAAAGGTATTGCGAGCACTGCAAGAAAATAAAATTCAACGAGTAGGAAGTGATAAGGACATTAAAGTCGATGTACGTATTCTTGCAGCAACTAATAAAGATCTTAAAAAAGAAATAGAAGATAAAAAGTTTAGAGAAGACTTATACCATCGTCTAGCTGTTATACTTATAAATGTTCCTGCACTCAATGATAGAAGAGAAGATATTCCTTTATTGATAAATCATTTTGCAGAAAAAATTGCTAAAGAACAAGGTAACGCTGCAAAACAATTTGAAGAAAAAGCATTCAAATTACTTCAGGAATATGATTGGACAGGAAATATACGTGAATTGCGCAATGTGGTAGAGCGACTTATTATTTTAGGAGGTGCTACTATAAGTGAGAAGGATGTAAAGCTATTTGCGAGTAAATAAAAAAAACTTATGAATACCGCAGATAAATACATAGCGAGTAACAATATCACTTTATCACAAAGGGCGACTTTACCACAAAACTTGCTGTCTAAAAAAGAAGCAAAAAAAGAGCTTTCAAAAGTAAGAAGAGAACTTGCAGAGTTTCAAGCAAAACTATATGCCCACGATAAACATGCAGTACTTGTTTGTATTCAAGGAATGGATACTTCAGGAAAAGATAGTCTAGTAAGAGAAGTGTTTAAGGATTTTAATGTAAGAGGCGTAATACAGCATAGCTTTAAAGTGCCTACAGACATGGAGAGGTCTCATGGATATTTATGGAGACATTATATAGCACTGCCATCTAAAGGGCATTTTGGCATT
>CAZBCH010000112.1:0-4635 GCA_964490235.1 uncultured Flavobacteriaceae bacterium
GTTTCTGGTGGTAGTCATCACAGTTTTGGAATTCATGTAGCAAAAATGGCAGGAATGCCGCAACAAGTAATTTCAAAAGCAAATAAAATTTTAAAACGCCTAGAAAAAACTCATAAACAAGAAGATTCTAAAGAAGCAATAAAAAATCTTCAAGAGGAAGAAATGCAACTAAGCTTCTTTAACTTAGACGACCCACTATTCGAAAATATCAAAGAAGAAATCCTTCAAGTAGATATAAATACCCTTACTCCGGTGGAAGCATTGATGAAACTCAATGAAATTAAACGCATGCTTGTAAAAAAAGAGGCTAAGAACTAATAATTTTCTACTTTTTCCTTTGCATTATAAGGAAAGTTGTTAAATTTGCAACCGCTTTGAAATTCTTTTGGCTTTTAAAGTAACTGCGAAAGTAGCTCAGGGGTAGAGCATCACCTTGCCAAGGTGGAGGTCGCGAGTTCAAATCTCGTCTTTCGCTCTAAAATTTGTTCTTTTTTCAGATTTTTAAAAATATCAATGATGTGCCGCTGGCACAATCGCTCGAGTGGTGGAATTGGTAGACACGTTGGACTTAAAATCCAATGAGCAGTAATGTTCGTACGGGTTCAAGTCCCGTCTCGAGTACCAAGAAGGTCTGTCTTAATTGATGGGCCTTTTTTTATGTCCAAAATTTTACATCCCACAAAAGGGATGCAGTGTTTACTGCCGCGCTTGACACGGTAACCGTCTCGAGTACAAAACCTCATAATCAATTGATTATGAAGTTTTATTTTTTATGATAATTTCAGAATAGTCAAAGATTTGAAACTGTAATGTAAATTGCCCGATTGAGGTTTGTACAGTTAGGATGAATATATTAGAAAAATCAATCAGGAATAGCAGCAATCAATTTCTTAGTATAAGCACTTTGCGGATTTGCGTATAGCTCATCGGCCTCATTTTTTTCTTCTACTTTTCCCTTGTTCATGACGATGACTTGATCACAGAAGTATTTTACAACAGTTAGGTCATGTGAAATAAATAAATAAGAGAATCCAAAGTCTGCTTTAAACTCATTTAATAAATTCAATACTTGCGCTTGAACTGATATATCAAGTGCACTCACACTTTCATCACATACAATTAATTTAGGTTCTAAAGCGACCGTTCTTGCGATTCCTATACGTTGTCTTTGGCCACCACTAAATTCATGCGGATATCTATTGTAATGTTCCTCCGTAACCCCTACTCGTTTTAGAAGATGAAGGACTTTCTCTTTTCTATGGGCATCATTTTTTCCTATTCCATGCCATTTCATAGGCTCCATAATAGATTGACCTACTGTAAGTCTTGGGTTCAAGGAAGCAAAAGGGTCTTGGAAAATAATCTGAATCTCTTTCCGCAGCTCGCGTAATTCTTTACCTTTTAGATTAGTAATATCTTGATTACGGTAAATAATACTTCCACTGGTAGTATCAATAAGTCGTAATATGAGATTACCCAGCGTGCTTTTTCCACAACCACTTTCTCCTACTAATCCTAAGCTTTCGCCAGCAAATAAGTCAAAACTGACATGATCTACCGCTCTAAAGAATTGTTGTTTTTCAAAAAGTCCTTTCTTAAGTTTAAAATCCTTGACAACTTGTTTTACTTGTAATATAGGTTCTTGATTGTAAAGATCGGTATGCAATTCTTTACGAGTGGAAGTTGTGATAACTTCATCTTCAACAGCACCTTCCATGAAATCTGAGATGGTAGGCAGCTTTTTTACTCTAACAGTTGTACTAGGCCTAGAGGCTATCAGTGCTTTAGTGTAAATTTCTTTAGGCGACTTAAAAATAGTTTCACTTTCTCCTTGCTCTACTATTCTACCTTGATACATGACTAGAATTCTATCTGCAATAGATTTTACTAAGGACAAATCATGTGAAATAAACAGAATACTCATCCCATATTCTTCTTGAAGTTCTTTAAGCAAATAAATAATTTCCTTTTGCACTGTCACGTCTAGAGCAGTGGTAGGCTCATCGGCAATCAGTAATTTAGGTTTACAGGCAACTGCCATTGCTATCATTACACGTTGCATTTGCCCACCACTTATTTCGTGAGGAAATTTTTCAAATGTTGTTTCTGGAATAGGAAGTTTTACTTTTTCAAACAGCCGTAAAACTTCTTTTCTTGCGGCTGCGTTACTTATTGATTGATGTTGTTGCAATACCTCAACAACTTGCTTGCCACAGGTGATAGTAGGATTAAGAGAACTCATAGGTTCTTGAAAAATCATGCATATCTCGCTTCCGCGAAAGCGAGACCAGTCCGAACCTCTTACTTTTAATAAATCTTCTCCTAATAATGTGAGTTCTTGAGCGTTTATTTGGGTGATTTTTGAGGGTAATAAGCCCATCAAAGCTTTACTACAAACCGACTTACCACTACCAGATTCTCCAACTACAGCTAGTATTTCATTTTGAAAAATGTCAAAATTGATATCATGCAATACCTGATTCTTTTGTTTCCCATTTGAAAAAGAGACATTGAGATCTTTTATGGAGGCGATGGTATTATTTTGAGATGATCTGGTCATCATTAAGTATAGATTCTTTACGTAATTTAAGAACTATTTGTGCTACCGCAACCACATCTTTCTCGCAATAGTTTGCAATGCGCTGGATATCTTTCTCGACATAAAACACGTCTCTTACTTGTGAGCCATCAATATCATCTTTAGGAGATGGAATATCTAGAATACGTGTTAATAATTTTAAACTCGTATAATGTTTATAATCACCAAACTTCCACAACTCTAAGGTGTCTAAATGAGGAACTTCCCAAGGTTTTTTACCAAATAGATTAAGTTTTGCAGGAATTTCAACTCCTAAAATAATCATCCTTCTTGCGATGTATGGGAAATCAAATTCTTTACCGTTGTGAGCACAAAGCAAATGATTTCTATGAGAAAAGTGTTCATTAAGTAATGAACTAAACTCTTCTAAAAGCAGCTTTTCTTCTCCAGTGAAACTGCGCGTTCTAAATTGTTGCCCATCTCGATTTACAAAGTAACCAACTGATATACAAACTATTTTACCGAATTCTGCCCAGATGCCAGCTCGATCGTAAAACTCTGCTGGAGTATATTCTTCCTTACGTTGATACTTAGTTTTATCAGCATAAAGTTGCTGATCTATTTCTTCTAATTGGTCAAAACTCTCGTACTGCGGCACCGTTTCTATATCTAGAAACAAAATATTATCTAAAGAGAGTTTTGAAATCATTATAACATGTCTAATTCTTTGGAAACATCATCACCTGGTTGATCGCTATTATTCAAGCCATCGTTACCTTTACTTTTTTGGTATTCTTCACAATCTGTCTCTATAGTAAGGTTATCTGGTTTTTTAAAAGGCTCTTTTGATACCTCTAGTGTTTCATCTGCATAGACACGTTTCATGTAGCTTCCCCATATAGGAAGAGCCATTGTAGCACCTTGACCGTACTTTGTGCTTTTAAAGTGAACAGCTCTGTCATCTGCTCCTACCCAAACGCCAGTTACTAAGTTAGGAACCATTCCCATAAACCACCCATCGCTATTGTTTTGTGTAGTTCCTGTTTTTCCTGCAATGTCATTTTTAAAATCATAAGGGTAATCAGTAATCACTTCCTTATAAAAAGTACTATTTGCAGCCCATGAACTGTTACCTCTAAGTTTTGCACCACTTCCTATCCTAGTTACACCTTGCATAAGGTTAACCGTTACATAAGCGGTTTCTGGATTCATTACATCTTTGCTTTCTGGCATGTATTGATATAAAATAGTTCCGTTTTTATCTTCAATACTGGTAACTAATACTGGTTTATTATAAATACCACCATTTGCAAAAACACCATAAGCGGCTACCATTTCATAGAGACTTACATCTGCAGTTCCTAGAGCGAGCGATGGTACAGCATCGATATTCGATACATCTATACCTAATTGTTCGGCACGATCAATAACTGGTTGTGGTCCTACTTCATCCATTAACCTAGCAGATATGGTATTCTTTGATTTTGCAAGAGCTTCTTGTAAACTCATTATGTTACCATAATCACCGTTAGAATCTTTAGGTGTCCAGTCCTTAGTATTACCATATTTTCCTGCTGGAATGGTGTATTCACCATCTGGATATTCTTTACATGGACTATAATGCAACAAGTCTATGGCTGTAGAGTAAAGGAATGGCTTAAATGTGGATCCCGCCTGACGTTTTCCTAATTCTACATGATCAAATTTAAAATGTTTGTGATTAATTCCTCCTACCCATGCTTTTACATGACCGGTTTGTGGCTCTAAAGACATCAGTCCTGTATGTAAAAACTGTTTGTAATAGCGTATAGAATCCATGGGCGTCATAATCGTATCGCGTTCTCTAAATTCGGCTTTCCAGTCAAATATGGTCATCTCAGTTTTTACATTAAAACTTTTAATGATGTCCTTTTCTGCGATTCCTTTTTTCTTCATTTCTCTCCATCGCTCTGATCGTTTCATTGCATTCTTCATTGAGGTTTCAATTTGAGAATCTGTAAGATCTGTAAATGGAGCTGTTTTATTACGTTTTTGTTGATGATCAAATTCTGCTTGCAATCTTTCCATGTGAGCATAAACAGCTTCTTCGGCCATTT
>CAZBCH010000113.1:0-13969 GCA_964490235.1 uncultured Flavobacteriaceae bacterium
AGTTCTAATTGTAAGGCTGCAAAGGTACTTATTATTTTAGAGATCCTGATCTAAATATAAAATGAATTGTATTCTTTAAGTAAATTTATTTATTACTTTTGCACTTCCAATTACAAAATGCCTCAGTGGTGGAATTGGTAGACACGTTGGATTCAAAATCCAATGCTTCACGGCGTGCCGGTTCGATTCCGGCCTGAGGTACATTAAAGAGCTTCTTACATTTGTAAAGAAGCTCTTTTGTTTTAAAAAAGAAACAATTGTTAACAATTAGATAACAACACTACTTTCATTACACTAAGAAACTGAAAGTCTTCATGTTTCTAACTAGTTACATCTTACATGTAAAGGTAGAAACCATAGCAATCACTCAAATTTTAATGATACATTAAGAAATGTTATGATATTTTTGCTCAATAAATTATATATTTACCCCTTAACTTGAAAAATTCAATAAATCAAATAAGTCAAATGAAACGATCACTTTCAATTTTATTCACGGCAGCCATGACAATAGGTGTTACTGGTGTAGCTTCAGCTTCAGCATTAATCCAAGAAGCTCCAGAAGTAGTTAAAACAGAGTCTTTCCACCAAGTATTAAAGAAAAACTTTATTGATGGAGGACCTGGATTCATGGCAATTGTATTAGTATGTCTTATTTTAGGACTTGCAGTAGCAATTGAAAGAATCATTTACTTAAACTTATCCACAACAAATTCAAAGAAACTTGCTGCTAATGTTGAGGAAGCACTTCAGAGTGGTGGAATAGAAGCTGCAAAAGACGTTTGTCGTAATACAAAAGGCCCTGTTGCTTCTATCTATTATCAAGGTTTAGACAGAGCAGATGAAAGTATTGAAGCAGCTGAAAAAGCAGTCGTAGCTTACGGTGGTGTACAAATGGGACAACTAGAAAAGAATGTATCTTGGGTATCTTTATTTATCGCTCTTGCACCTATGCTTGGGTTTATGGGTACTGTAATCGGTATGATTGGATCATTTAACAGTATTGAAGAAGCTGGAACTATGGAGCCTTCTTTAGTAGCCGGTGGTATTAAAGTAGCACTTCTTACGACGGTATTTGGTCTTATCGTTGCTATTATTCTTCAAATTTTTTACAATTATATCGTTTCTAAGATAGATAGCATTGTAAATGACATGGAAGATGCTTCTATTACTCTTATCGATATTCTTGTAGACTACAAGAACGGTAAGTAATTCATTATAATAAAAACAAATCATGGTTTTACATAAAGTATTAAAATACCTAGTTCTTCTTTTGAGCGTTATAGCAATGGGGTTCTTTTTCTATACCCTTGCTATAGGTGATGAAGCGATAGAACTTAATACGGAAGGCAGCCAGGCTGTTACCGTATCGCCGTTGATCATTTTAGCATATATTACATTAGGACTTATCGTTCTAATAGTTTTATTATTTGTATTAAAGGGATTATTTACTAATCCAGAAGCTCTTAAAAAAGCCGGAATATCTGTTGGACTATTATTACTAGTAACAGCAATATCATACGCCTTAGCTGACGATTTGAACACAGTTGGATTCGTTGAAGGTGGAGATGTTATCGAACTAGACAATGGATCTGAGCTTTCTAAGGGAACTTCTAAATGGATAGGTACTTCCTTGTATATGTTCTATATACTGGCTTTTGTTGCGGTAGCAACTGTCGTATGGGCTGGAATAAGTAAACAATTAAAAAAGTAAGTTATGGCTAGAAGATCTGCACCAGAAGTAAATGCCGGATCGATGGCAGACATTGCATTCCTATTATTGATCTTCTTCCTGGTAACTACCACGATAGAGGTAGATAGTGGTATCGCAAGTAAATTGCCTCCACCACTACCTGAGGACACTCCTCCACCACCGATCAAAGAGAAGAATATTTTTCAAGTTATTGTAAATGCGGAAAATAGACTTCTTGTGGAAGAAGAGGATATGGATATCAAAAACTTGACTAATGCTGCTGTAGCATTTTTAGATAATGGTGGTGGTACTGACCCTAGAAACGCTTGTACATACTGTAGAGGTGCTAAGGATCCAGAATCATCCGATAATCCTAAAAAAGCTATTATATCATTAGTAAACGATAGACAAGCATCTTATAAAATGTATCTAGCAGTTACTAATGAATTAGTAAGAGCTTATGCAATTCTAAGAGATAGGGAAGCAAAACGTCTTTACAATGAGACTTATTCATCAATGACAAACCGTTATGCTGAATGGCCTGCAACAGAGAAAGACTCGCCTGAATACCTAGAATTAGAAGATAGAATTGATAAGGTAAGAGAATTATTTCCTAGAAATCTTTCTGAAGCCGAACCTCAAAACAGATAATAATTATGTCTAAATTTAATAAAAAGAAGAATGCTGAGGTACCTGCAGTAAATACTGCTTCTCTACCTGATATCGTATTTATGTTACTGTTTTTCTTTATGGTTGCTACTGTAATGAGGGACGATGAACTTCAAATAGAAAATCAACTTCCTAAGGCAAATCAAGTTGAAAAGCTTGCAGAAAAGAAAAAGGTAGTTACTATTTACATTGGTAAACCAAGCCCAAATTTTACTAAACAATATGGTATTAGTGAAGTTATCCAGTTAGGTGATAAGATTTCTCCTTTGAGTGATGTTCAAACTTATGTGAATACAAAGAGAAATGCAATGGACGAAGATGATAAGGACGAGATGATGGTTTCTCTAAAAGTAGATCAAAATTCTCAAGTAGGTATTCTTACAGACGTAAAACAAGAATTAAGAGATGCTTTAGCTCTTAAAATTAGTTACACTTCTATAGAAGGTGATCCTCTTAGAAACTTGAAAAACTAAAATTTTCAACTTATAATTAATTAAAATAGCCGTTCTTTTCAGAACGGCTATTTTTTTGCCTCAATATTTTTGTTGCCATCCAAAAAATAAAATATGAGAGCCATTTAAAATCCACACATTGGCTGAATTAAGTATTATGCTACTTCATTCTGGTACAATCCTAATAATCTGATATTTACTGGCAAGGTTCTTGAAACTAAAATTTTTTAATACACCTTATCATTAATCAATTGCTTCAATGGAGTATAATAGTTGTGTCATCTTGTATTTAAACTTGATCGATACATATATTATCTCTTGAGGCAAATCAAACTACAACATTATGGCTCAAAGAAACGCACCAGCAGTTAACGCAGGATCAATGGCAGATATAGCTTTCCTATTATTGATCTTTTTTTTAGTAACTACTACTATAGAGGTGGACAGCGGTATTGCAAGTAAGTTACCACCGCCGATCGATCAACCTATAGACTTTAAACAGAACGAGAGAAACATTTTTCAAGTAATTGTGAATGCAGAAAATAGGATTCTCGTTAATGATCAAGATATCAAACTTAAAGATTTAACTAAAGAAGCAATCTCATTTTTAGATAATGGTGGCGCTACAGACCCTAAAAATATTTGTTCCTATTGTAGAGGAAACAAAGATTCTAAATCCTCAGATAATCCTAAAAGAGCCATAATATCATTAGTTAATGATAGACAGACTTCTTACGAAACATATATAGCAGTTACTAATGAGCTAGTAAAGGCATATTCTATACTCAGAGATCGGGAAGCCCAACGCCTTTACAACGAAACATTCACCTCTATGAATAACAGACTCCATAACTGGTCTAAAACAGAAAACGATAGCCCTGAATATCAACAATTAGAAGAGCAAATCAAAACTGTCCAAGAATTATTCCCACGGAATTTATCGGAAGCTGAGCCTAAAAAAATAGAATGATGAAGATCTCAATTTAATGCTCGTTGCTTTTCTATAAGATAGCGATTGTCATATCTTTACTAGATAATATTTGAGAATCAGGATGAGATCGATTATACTATTTACTATTTTAAGCTTTTGTCTTCATTTATGTGACGCTCAAAAATCAGAATTTCCAGATAATGCGATTCCTAACGTGGTCGATTCACTTTATAGAGAAGATCAATTTTATATAGGTCTATCGTTTAATCTTATTACAAATCAACCTAAATCTTATTCTCAAAATGGATTTTCAGGAGGTTTGCATGCAGGATTTATAAGGGACATGCCTATCAATAAGAGACGTAATATAGCCATAGGTGTAGGCTTAGGTGTTTCTACAAATACCTATAACTCAAATCTATTTATAGGTCAAGATGATAGCGGTAAAAGTATTTTTTCAATCCTGGATGACGATATTGATGTAGACCGTAATAGATTTAATACAAATCTAGTAGAAATGCCTATCCAATTCAGATGGCGTACTTCTACGCCTACTGATTATACCTTTTGGCGTGTGTATGCAGGATTTAAATTGTCTTACATTTATTATTACAAAGCAACTTTTAAGAATAATTCATTAAACGTTTCTCAGACCAATATTGCTGAACTTAATCGCATACAATATGCAGCAACTTTAAGTCTAGGTCATGGTAGTTTTAACGCTTTTGTTCAATACAACTTAAACACTTTATTTAATGATGATGCACTCATAGATCTGGAGCAGGTAAATCTACAGCCTATAAAATTTGGAATTGAGTTTTATATCCTCTAATAATTTTACTTAGTAAATCTTACATTCTAATAGGTTTGCTTGGTACACTATACTTTAACGAATATCGCTTTCGCGAAAGCGAAAATAAAACTAACCCACAAAATAACTGAAAGCCAAAATTTGACTCATTAAGCCTAATGAAAAACCAAAAATCAATTCGTGCCCTTTATGAGCCTTCAAACTTAACCTAGAGGTTGCTGTTAGACCACTCACAATTCCCATTACACCTAGTGGCAATAATAAACTTATGCCTTGAGTAAAAGATAGCATCAATAAAAATCCCAGAACGCCTCCAGTGGCCATCAAATGCAAGCTAATTTTATATTTTAAAGAGGTGATAAGTGTTGCTACAAAACTCGCTATAAGAACACCTATAAAAAAATAATATAACGCAGTATGCAAACCATCTGTAAATGTACCGCGTAATAATATTACTAATAGCACCATATAGATGCACAAGGGAAGAATGCGTTCTCTAGTGCGAGATAAATGAATACTATCTACCCAACCTAGAATTTTAAGAACTGTATAAATAAGTAACGGTATAGCGGCTGTAAGAATTAAAATCAAGTATAACTTAAGTCGTACACTTTCTGGATCACTATAATAATTAAAATTAAAGTACCACAATGAAACTAGAGAAGGTATAAATAATGGATTTACCACATAACTCCACAACTTAAGAAACCACTTCATAATAGTCTAGATTTCCTTTCTCAAACGCGCTACAGGAATATCTAACTGTTCTCTGTATTTTGCAACAGTTCTACGCGCAATAGGATAACCTTTTTCTTTCAATAAATCAGCCAGTTTTTGATCTGTTAACGGCTTCTTTTTACTTTCTTCGCCTATGACAGTTTCAAGAATTTTTTTAATTTCTCTGGTAGACACCTCTTCTCCATCTGAGTTAGTCATAGATTCTGAGAAAAATTCTTTAATCAATTTAGTCCCATAAGGCGTGTCGACATATTTAGAATTAGCCACGCGAGATACAGTAGATACGTCCATGTCTATCTTATCTGCGATATCCTTTAAAATCATAGGACGCAAGTTGCGCTCATCACCAGTAAGAAAATATTCTTTTTGATAATACATAATGGTAGACATGGTCACAAATAAAGTTTCCTGCCTTTGTTTAATCGCTTCTATGAACCATTTAGCTCCATCAAGTTTTTGCTTGATAAACATAACAGCATCTTTCTGTGATTTGGTTTTCTCTTTTGCTTCCTTATAACCTCTCAACATATTAGAGTAATCCCTAGAAACATGCAGTTCTGGAGCATTACGCCCATTAAGTGTTAATTCTAATTCTCCATCTTTTATACGTATGGTAAAATCTGGCACAACTTGTTCTACAACTCGTGTACTTCCACCGGCATAAGAACCGCCAGGCTTAGGATTAAGATGCTCAATATCATCAATAGCGTCGCGCAGTTCATCTTCAGTAATGTCATACTTAGCTATGATTTTTGAATAATGCTTTTTACTAAAAGCGTCAAAGGAATCTCTGATCAATTTCATAGCCAGCTCTGTACTTTTTGAGTTACGCTTTCGCGAAAGCTGAATTAGTAAACATTCTTGCAAATTTCTTGCTCCTACACCAGCAGGATCTAAGTCTTGCACTACTTGAAGTACTTTTTCTACCTCTTCTACTTCGGTATACAAGTTCATGGTAAAAGCAAGGTCATCAGTTATATCTTCTAGCGACCTTCTTATGTAACCACTATTATCTATGCTACCTACTAAAAATTCGGCGATAGCGCGATGCTCATCACTTAATCGTACGGTATTAAGTTGATCGATGAGCGTTTGTGTAAATGACTTTCCAGATGCATATGGGACACTTTTCTCATCATCATCTGCACTATAATTATTTGCTTTAGTGCGATACTCAGGAATATCATCATCGCTTAAGTAGTCATCTACATTAATATCTGTCTCAATAGACTCATTACCATCTTCATAATCATCTTGATTAGAAAACTCGTCATACTCCTCTTCTGAACGTTCTTTACCATCATCTAGCGCAGGATTTTCTTCAAGCTCTGACTTTACCCTTTGTTCAAATGCTTGTGTAGGCAATTGTATCAACTTCATCAACTGGATTTGTTGAGGAGAGAGCTTTTGAGATAATTTAAAATTTAAAGACTGTTTAAGCATGGCTATGTTCTATCTAGGTAAAAATACTAAAAGCCTATTTGAAAAGAGCAATAGTTGTTAAAATTATAACGCATACTCACTTACCGAACGGTATTAAAACATCTATAAAAATAAAAGTCCTGATTTCATTATAGAAATCAGGACTTAAAAAATTATAAACCTATTTTAGAAAGCAGCATTACCAGGTGTGCGTGGATATGGTATAACATCTCTCACATTACCCATACCAGTTACAAACATGACTAGTCTTTCAAAACCTAAACCAAAACCGCTATGAACTACACTACCAAATTTGCGCATTTCCAGGTACCACCATAATTCTTCCTCTGGTATTCCCATGGTGTCCATCTTTTGCTTTAAAACATCATAACGCTCTTCACGCTGTGATCCACCTACAATTTCTCCTATTCCAGGAAATAGAATATCCATCGCTCTTACCGTTTCATTGCCACTAGCGTCTTTATCATTAAGACGCATGTAGAACGCCTTAATTTTTGCTGGATAATCAAAAAGTATAACAGGACATTCAAAGTGCTTTTCTACTAGATAACGTTCGTGCTCTGATTGTAAATCTGCGCCCCATTCATTAATAGGATATTTGAATTTCTTCTTTTTATTAGGCTTAGAATTTTTAAGAATATCGATAGCTTCTGTATATGAAACACGTTTAAAGTTATTCTTGCCTATAAACTTTAATTTATCTCTTAACGCCATAGGGCTGCGATCTGCTGCAGGTTTGCTTTTATCTTCCTGCTCTAACCTTTTCTCTAGAAACTCGATATCGTCTGCACAATTATCTAGGGCGTATTGAACAACATATTTAATAAAGTCTTCAGCAAGATCCATATTTGCATCTAGATCATTGAAGGCTACCTCTGGTTCAATCATCCAGAATTCTGCAAGGTGTCGAGACGTGTTAGAATTTTCAGCCCTGAAAGTAGGACCAAAAGTATACACTTTACCTAATCCCATTGCATAAGTCTCAGCCTCTAACTGTCCAGAAACAGTAAGATTAGATTCCTTTTCAAAGAAATCTTCTTTATAATTAATATTACCATTTTCATCCAGCGGTGGATTCTTTGGATCTAATGTAGAGATACGAAACATCTCACCGGCACCTTCGGCATCACTGCCTGTAATTATAGGTGTATGCGCTTGATAAAAACCATTTTCATTAAAATATTTATGCACCGCATAAGATAAAGCAGCACGCACGCGCATTACAGCGCCAAATGTATTGGTACGTACTCGTAAATGAGCTTGTTCTCTCAACGTTTCTAGCTTATGTCTTTTAGGAGATAATATGGTTTTCTTTACTTCTTCAGGATCTGCTCCCGCTAGAACTTCTACTTTAGTCGCTTGCAATTCTACTCGTTGCCCAGAACCTTCACTTTCTACTAATAGTCCAGTAACAGCAACAGCGCTAGCAACAGTTATTTGATCTAACAGCGCTCTGTCAAAATTTTCTGGCTCTATCACAGCCTGCAAATTATGTATGGTAGAACCATCATTGATCGCTATGAATCTATCGTTTCTAAAACTACGTACCCAACCTTTGACGGTCATCTCGATCATACTAGGATCGGACTGTAGTATGGCTGCTATTGTTTTCATTATGTTTTTAGATCTATTACAAGCGGCAAATATAATTTTTATGAACCTATGGAACAATTATTACTGCTTGTAATACGTATAGAAAATAATGTAATAATATGAATGTGTTGATAATCATTTCGCTTTCGCGAAAGCGAATCTAATAAAGAACACTACTCTTCTTCGTCATTAACAGGCTCTATTAATGGAATCGCAGGTTTTTTGAGAGTACGTTCATTTGCTATACTGCGCTCTAGAGATAAAAGCATACTAGGCAACAGTAATAGGTTTGCGGCCATTGCAAAAAGTAGCGTAGCGCTAACTAAAGCTCCTAATGCTACGGTACCTCCAAAACTAGAAATCGTGAATGTAGAAAAGCCAAAGAAAAGCACGATAGAAGTATAAAACATGCTCACTCCTGTTTCTCTTAACGCTGCATAAACTGATTTTTTAATACGCCAATTATTAGCCGAGAGTTCTTGACGGTATTTAGCAAGAAAGTGAATGGTATCGTCTACTGATATTCCGAATGCGATAGAAAACACTAAAATCGTAGAAGGTTTAATAGGAACACCCAGATAACCCATTAATCCAGCTGTGATTAATAAAGGCAATAAATTAGGTACTAGTGATACAAAAATCATACGCAACGACTTGAACATCCATGCCATAAATAATGCGATAAGCACAATAGCTAGCGATAAAGAAAGGATCAAGTTATTGATTAAGTAATCGGTTCCTTTTTGAAAAACCAGCGCCTTACCGGTTAATGAAACTTCATAACGATCATCAGGAAAGATCGTTTTAATTTTTTCACGCAGGTTTTCTTCTACACGTTCCATACGATCGGTTCCCATGTCTTTCATAAAAGTTGTGATACGAGCGTTACGGCCCGTACTATCTACAAAACTTTTCATTAATGAAATGTCATTAGAGCTTTTCTTTACCAACTGCGACATGGTAACGGCATCATAGGTAGAAGGCAAATCAAAATATTCTGGATCACCACCATAAAAAGCTTGTTTACTAAATTTTACTGCGCTCACGATAGACATAGGTCTAGAAAGCTCAGGCGTCTCTATAATATGTTCTTCTAGCTTATTGAGTTTTTTAAGCGTGTTAAGCCCAGTTACTTTTTCATTTTTACTATAAACTACTATTTCTAGAGGCATGATTCCATCAAAGCTTTCTTCAAAAAACTTAATATCTTTATAGAACTGCATCCCTTTAGGCATATCTTCAATAAGACTTCCAGAAACCTTAATTTGATATATCCCTATAAAGCTCAAAATCAGTACCACCACACTTGTAATGTAAATAGGAATGCGTTGTCTTTTAACCATGCGCTCATTCCAGTCTGTAAAGGAATTGATCCAAGTTTTTCCTAAGTGCTGTAAATGACGCTCCTTAGGAATAGGTAAATAGCTGTAAATGATAGGAATAATCATCAAGCTTAACAAAAATATAGCGATAATGCAAATACTTGCTACTACACCAAATTCTACTAACAGTTTACTTTCTGTAAAAATGAAAGTAGCAAAACCACTTGCTGTGGTCAGGTTAGTCATTAAAGTAGCGTTACCTACTTTTGTTATAACACGTTGTAAGGATTTTGCTTGATTACCATGATTCTTAATCTCTTGCTGGTATTTATTAATTAAGAATATACAGTTAGGAATACCTATCACAATAATTAAAGGTGGTATTAATGCGGTTAATACCGTAATCTCATAACCGATCCATCCTAATATCCCGAATGCCCACATGACTCCTATAACTACTGTTACAATAGAAATAAAAGTGGCACGCCATGATCTAAAGAAGAAAAAGAAAATTCCTGAGGTAACTAATAAAGCTGCGAGCAAAAACATCCCAATTTCGTCTACTATATTCTGGGCATTAAGAGTCCTGATATAAGGCATTCCAGAGCTCCTGATATTAAGATCAAATTGATCTGAATAGGAGTTGACCAATGGAACAAAGCGGTCTAAAATAAATTCCTTACGCTCGACTGTGTTTACAATATCCTTCTTTAAATAAATAGCAGTGCGTATCACGCTATCATTTTCTGAATAGATTAAATTTTTATAAAACGGTAAGTCATTAAATAGCTTTTGCTTAAAATCTTTTAAATCTTTATTGCTATTTAATTTTTCAGATAGCACTGGACTTACAATAAACTTCTTGTTGTCCTCGGTTTTAGAAAGATTAGGTAAATTAGAGGTAGATAGCACTAGCTCTATTTCTTTATAGGTAGCAAGAGAATCTGCTAGCTCATTCCAGGCATTAAAATTTTGAAAAGTTTCTAAATTTTTATTTTCTACTCCTAAAATGATAAGATTACCTTCTTCACCAAATTTATTTAGAAACTGATTGTATTCTTCATTAATAGGATGATCATCTGGCAGTAAGTTAGCCTCAGTGTGAGTAAATTGCATATATTTCCACTGTGTTGTGAAAGCAATAGTTATTACTACAATTAGCCCCAGAATAATCTCTCGATTGCGCAGAATAAGTCTAGCAATACTGTTCCAAAATCTAAAACTGAATAACTTTTGCATGCGGGAATTTAAGGCGTGCAAAGGTACTTAAAAGACCTAAGTATGAATCAAAAAAAAGTTAATAATGAACAGTTCAACACTATAGCTCTAGGTAAAATGTAAACTTTAAGGCGAGGTTATCTTCAAAATCTGGTAAATGATAAGCTCCATAACGATAACTAGCGCTTAACCCAAATCCAAAAATTAATTTATTAAGCTCAAACCCACTTTCTAAATATCCTTTTTCTAGTGAATTTACCGTCACATTTTGATGTCTTTGAGTATTATCTATATCACCCCAAGCCACTTTAGAAACCAGTACTAATTCTGGTTTAAGAAAAGAAAAGAAATCAAAGGGTGCAAACCTATGTCGCACCTGGCCTATCATGATTTTATCAGAAAAGAATTCATTGAAATACATCGTTTCAAAACTACGTCGCCCAGCGACCGAAAATCTTTGTAGCACCTCATCTTTATTAGGTGCATTAGGATATGCATGAAAAAGATGCGTTAAAGGCACTTCTCCCGTACTGTAATGTCCTTCTACTAGAAACTCTGTAAAAGAATTATCAGGTCTTTTAATTGCATACTCTGCTTTTCCAGATACTTTTAAATAGTTAAAATCACTTTCTGTCACTCCTCTTATACCTTGAGTTATCTGACCACTTAAAATAGGATATCCTCGTGAGATTTCTTGATAACCCTTTGGTGTGCGCATGAAATCACTTAAAGGGCTCCATCGTGCTCCTAAAGAAACTTCTGCAAGCACGTAGTCAGAAAACACCTCACCATTATCAGATACAAATTGATAACTTGTTGTTTGAGAAATACGCTTTCGCGAAAGCGATACCTCACTAATTACAGATGGAAACAAACGTTGTTGTAAACTCATCCCATATTGCTTGTATAAATAAAATGTAGGAATATTTATCAATCGAGGTTCAAATAAGGAATACACTCGTGCATCTGTAAGAAAACTTTCTGCAGCAAACTCGTTAATATCGTCTTGCTTATAGATGTTGAGCCAGGTGTTCTTTTCTTTATTTAAACGATAACCGATACCTATTTTATGTTTAAAAACAGCATCTTTAGTACCGTATGCAAGGTAACCATTGACCCTAAAGTTCTCACTAAGCTTTTCATTAGTTTGCCCACCTATTCCTAATCTAAAAGCTTCATAATCGTTATACTTGACCAGATATTTTAAATCTATATCTACAAAGCCTACAGGAAAATAACCTACCTTAAACTTATCGATCATTTCTAAATTGCGTGTAATCTTGCTAGCAGCAACGATGCTATCTAGATCCATAAATCGTGCTAGCTCTGTGGTAGAAAAGGCATCTTCACCTCGATATTTATCCCAGTAGGATTCTTTTTGAGTTAAGGCACTGTCCTGAATTTCTATCTTTAAACCCTTTCTACCATAGTCAATTTCTTTATCGGTTTTAAAATTAGAATTAAGCGCTTCAATGATTAAATAAAGTTCTTCTGCAGCTTTATCATCATCGTTAACTTTTTTCTCAATACCTACTTCTAGTCTACCGCCAAAGAGTTCTAGCTCTTTTCTTGTTTTTTCTTGCCTTACGTACAGTTTTCTAGAGCTATTATACCATAAGTTAGACGTTTTATCATAAGTAAAATCATGATATGCTTTAATATTTAAATCTCCCGACTTTTCAAATGCTACTCTGGCAACAGCATAACTTTCTTTATCAATATATAAGCTTCCTGAAAACAAGACTTTATTGTTCTTTTCTTGTGGTAGGAAATTTAATTTAGTGACCTCTCTTCCTGAAATTATAGAATCTTTCTCTATTTGAAAATTGTAAAATGAAGCGGTCTTTTTATACAATGGGCTGATGTATTCCTGATCAAAGATGATGTATCTAGCATCGTATACATTTTCTGACTGGAAATTAATATTATAAATAGGATAAACAGGTTCTTCAAATCCTGGCATATTTGTTCCTGTGATAATCTCTTTATATCCTTCTTTTTGATTATAAATATGAATAGAAGTTTTCTCTGCAAAAAAGACTCCTGTTTTCTTGAGCGTTTTACGCAGCTCAGTCTTTTTGTATCCTGGTCCAGTTAACGCTTCTGGATCACCAGATACCTTCAAATTTTCATAAGCGTCATACTTGTAGGAATCTAGAACTACAGTAGGATCATTTTTATAGGTCGCGTCTAACACCTTTTCAATAAGCAGCTGGGCTTCTTGCGTATTTTTATCTTGAGCGACCGTAATCGTACTAAATAGAAATGATAAAAAGAAAACGGCAAACTTCATAAAAGTAAAATAGGTCGTGTTAAAAATAGAACATGCTACAGTGAAAAGATATTGTAGTTAAGGAAATATTAAGATCATAAAAAACGCCAGCAAATACGCCGGCGTTTCATTTGTTCTATGATTTGTAATTAAACAGTCATTATTTCTTTTTCCTTTACAACTAGATGATCGTCAATTTTTGCAACGTATTTATTTGTCAAGTCTTGAACATCACCTTCTGCATTTTTCAATAGATCTTCAGAGATGTCTAACTTCTTAAGGTCATTCATCGCTACTTTTCTATCGTTGCGCACACCTATCTTTGCTTCTTCACCTTCGGCTTTAGCCTGTTTTACCAGCTCTTTACGTCTTTCTTCTGTAAGCGCTGGCACGTTGATTATGATGCTTTCTCCATTATTCATAGGATTTAACCCAAGATTTGCATACATAATTCCTTTCTCAATTTCTGTAATCATACCTTTTTCCCAAGGCGTTATGCTTAAAGTACGCGCATCTGGAGTAGATACATTTGCAACTTGAGAAAGTGGCGTCTGGCTGCCATAATAATCTACCATTACAGTACTTAACATAGCCGGCATCGCTTTACCAGCACGTATACTTAGTAATTGCTTCTCAAGGTGTTTGATAGCATTATCCATGTTTTCTTTTGTGCTATCGAGTATAAAATTAATTTCTTCTGTCATTGCAATAGTTTTATAAGATACTTAGCAAATATATTGCCGTTTTTATAATTGTACTTTAGTTCCTATGTTTTCACCTTTTAGGAGTTTAATTAAATTACCGTTTGTATTCATGTCAAAAACAAT
>CAZBCH010000114.1:0-4706 GCA_964490235.1 uncultured Flavobacteriaceae bacterium
CTCTTTTTATCACTAAGTCTTACGGCACAAACGGGCTATGAAAAAGCCATGAAAAAAGGACTGGAATTAATGCAAACCGACTTGCAAGCAGCATCGCAACAATTTGAACGTGTCGCAAAAGCCGAAAAAGAAAATTGGCTACCAGCTTATTATGCAGCCTTATGCAACGTGAACAGTTCTTGGGGACAATTGCCTAAAGAAAAAACTTTGCAACATATGAATAAAGCTCAAGAATTCATCAATGATGCCGAGTTGTTATCAGAAAATAATCCAGAAATCATGGTACTTCAAGGAATGTTAAATACATGCTGGATCACTTACGATAGCCGCGTTTATGGGATGAAATTATCTGGGCCGACTACCGCGTTGTATGAAAAAGCGATACAAATTGCACCAGAAAATCCAAGAGTGATAGCAAACAGAGCAAGATGGTTGATGGGTAGTGCAAAATTCTTTGGTAAAGATATCGCTCCATATTGTGGTGAGATTGATAAAGCGATCGCTTTATTTGATAAAGAAACCGTAGAAGGTTTTGAACCTCGATGGGGCAAAAAAGGAGCTCTGGATGCAAAAAAAGAATGCGGTGAATAAATGGAAACTCCTTTAATAGTACAATTTCCAAAAGGGTAGAATTCATTCTACTCTTTGGAAATTTTTAATTTAAAGACAGATGTCAATCTGATATTCTGCAATACCTTTTTAAAATAAATTATCTAATTCATAAACATTTACTCGACTTACGCAGATTTATTCAACTACTTTATAAAACAACATCAAAAAATATTTCAAAATTATTCAACGTTATTAGATTGTTCTTCAACAAGTTTCTATAACTTTAAGGAAAATACTTATTAACCAATAATTCCTGCTCTATTTTAATGAAAAAAGTACTTTTATTTATGCTTTCGCTAGTTGTTCTAGCTTCTTGCAACACTAAGACTGATGAAGAAAAACTTCAAGAACAACAAAACGAATTTTTCAAATTCAGAGAACACATAAGTCAAGTTTCTGATGATGTGATCTCGACTAGAGAACCTATTACAATTAAATTGACAGAACCGGTTGAAGGCTGGACTACTGGAAAAGAGTTGGATAACAGCCTGATAAGTCTTGATCCAAATGTTTCTGGAAAACTAACTGCTCTAGATGCGCAAACGGCTTCATTTTTACCTGAGAAGCCACTTAAACAAGATGCTGAATATGCGGTGACTTTTGATCTTTCAAAAGTTAAGAAAGTAGAAAAAGACTTAGAAGAGTTTACATTTAGATTTAAAACAATAGCTCAAGATTATATAGTCAGTACGCAGCCTGTAGGTTCTTATGATGGCGATTATCAATACGTTACTGGAGCCATAAAATCCAGTGATATCATGGAACTGGAAAATGCAAAGCAAATTGTAACAGCAAAATTAAAGGGTAAAGAGTTACCTCTAAAATTTGAAAATTCTATTGCTTTAGGTAAGTATTTTGAATTCAAAATCGATAGTATCCAGCGTCCGGTAGAAGATGAACAAGTAGAAATTTCATGGAACGGTAAAAGCATAGGAGTAGATAGCCAGGGAAATAATACGATTACACTTCCAGGAAAAAATAGCTTTTCTGTTACAGATATTGAATTAGTAAATGGAGATGCCCAATATATTTTGATCAACTTTTCAGATCCATTAAAAACGTCTCAAAATCTAGACGGAATGATCCAGATAGAAGGCGTTGATAAAATGAAATTTGAAAGTAAAGGAAATGAGTTAAAGGTATATCCTTCAAAAACAGTCACTGGTTCTAAAAAAGTGGAGGTATTTACAGGAATCACCAGTATAGATGGCTATAAATTAAAAAATGGATTTTCTAGTTATATAGCTTTTGAACAAGTTAATCCAGAAGTGAAACTAGTACGATCTGGTACTATTCTACCATCTTCTCAAAACTCAAAAATCAATTTTAAAGCGGTGAATTTGAATGCTGTAGATGTTTGGGTATATAAAATTTATAGTAATAACGTTTTACAGTTTTTACAGAATAACAATATAAGTTCTTCTGGCCGCATGAGAAATGTAGGTAGACCTGTTGCTCGCAAAGTGGTAGATCTTAAAGCTACAGGAAATGATGTTAATAGATGGAATACCTATTCTGTAGATTTAAACGAAGTGATCGCTACAGGTCCTGGTGCTATTTATAGAGTAGAGTTCAAATACAAATTAGCTTATAGTGCTTACAAATGTGAGTATACTCCAGAAAATCAACCAGAGATTGAAGAAGTAGATTTTGATGATTCCTTTGAAGCTAGCAATTGGGATGCCGCTCAAAATTATTATTATGATGATGAGTATGGTTATTATGATTACAATTGGAGAGACCGTGAAGATCCATGTACTCACTCTTTTTATAGGAATAAATCGGTAAGCACCAACGTGCTTGCTAGCGATCTAGGAATTACCGTAAAAAGAGGTGAAGGAAATGGATATTTAATTGCAGTAAATAGCATCATTACTACAAAGCCTTTAGGTGGTGCTCAAGTAACACTATTCAACTTTCAACAACAAGAAATAGCTAGCTCACGTACAAATAACCAAGGTTTATTAGATATCAAGCTAGATAATCCTGCTTTTTTTGCAAAGGTTACTTATAATAATCAGCATGGATATATAAGACTAGATGATGGTAATGCACTTTCAGTAAGTAAGTTTGATACTTCTGGAAAGCGATTGAAAAAAGGAATCAAAGGTTATATCTATGGCGAGCGTGGTGTGTGGCGTCCAGGAGATCACATTTATTTAACTTTTATACTTAACGATGCCGATAATAAATTACCAAACGGACATCCTATCAAATTAGAATTAAGAAATCCAAATGGAAAAATTACACATAGCGAAATACAAAAAAATGGGTTGAATAATTTCTATCAATTTGATCTTAAAACAGATGATAATGCGCCTACAGGAAACTGGAATGCCAAAGTAGAAGTAGGCGGCGTCAGTTTTAATAAGACACTTAAAATAGAAACGATCAAACCTAATCGTCTCAAAGTAAAACTAGACTTTGATGAAGAGATCATCAAATCTGGACAGAACGTAAGAGGTTCTTTAAACGCGATGTGGCTGCACGGTGCAACAGCTAATGGTCTTAAAGCAAATGTTACGGCAAAGTATTATGCGACAACTACAAAGTTTAAGAAATATGATAGTTATGTTTTTGATGATCCTTCTAGATTTTTTGATTTACAAGAGTCTGAAGTTTTTGATGGAAACCTAGACCAAAGTGGCGATGCTACGTTCAACTTTGAACCTAACATGGATTCTGAAGCGCCTGGAATGTTGAAAGCTAGTTTCCTAACTAAAGTGTATGAAAACGGCGGTGACTTTAGTACCAATGTAACTACTAAAACCTATTCGCCATATGATACTTATGTAGGAATCGAAGTGCCACCAGGCGATAAACAAAGAGGCATGTTACTAACGGATACAGACCATAATTTTGACGTTGTAACGCTAGATCAATCTGGTAATCCTAAAGCAACTAAAGAGCTAGAAGTAAAAGTTTACAAAGTAAACTGGAGATGGTGGTGGCAATCACAGTCTGGAAGCCTTTCTAGATATGAAGCCAGAGAATACCGTCAGCAAGTGTACAGTAATACTATAAATACAGGCTCTAACGGTAAAGGAAACTTTAAATTTTCTCTCAAATATCCAGAATGGGGAAGATATTTAGTACGTGTTTATGATCCAGAATCAGGACATTCTACTGGGAAAATTATTTATGTAGATTGGCCAGGCTGGGCAGGAAAAAGCCGCAAAGTAGATCCAGAAATGGCTTCTATGCTCATTTTTAATGCAGATAAGAAAACTTATAAAGCAGGAGAAAACGCAAAAATTACGTTCCCATCTAGTGCTGGTGGACGTGCGTTGATTACTGTAGAAAACGGTACTGAAGTACTGGATGCACAATGGGCAGAAACTACAGATAAACAAACTCAAGTAACCATACCGCTCAACAATCTCTACGTTCCTAATGTTTATGTACATATTACTTACTTACAGAAGCATGCGCAAACTGCAAACGATTTACCGTTAAGGATGTATGGAGTGATACCATTATTAGTAGAGAACGAGGCAACACATTTAGAGCCACAAATTAAAATGCCTAAAGAGCTAGCTCCTAAAACCAGTTCAAAAATTACAGTAAGTGAGAAGAATAATAAAGCCATGACCTATACACTTGCAGTGGTAGATGAAGGTTTGCTCGATCTCACTAATTTCAAAACACCAGACGCTTGGGATACATTCTTTGCTCGCGAGGCTTTAGGAGTAAAAACTTGGGATATTTTTGATGATGTGATAGGTGCTTATGGTGGTCGCATAGACGCTGCATTTGCCATAGGTGGAGATGGTAGCGCAGCAGCTTCTAAAGCAAAAAAAGCCAACCGATTTAAACCTATGGTCATTCACTTGGGTCCCTTTACCTTAAAACCTGGCGAGAAGAAAACACATACAATTGACATTCCACAGTATGTAGGTTCTGTGCGCACAATGGTGGTTGCCGGTAATGACCGCACTGAAGCCTACGGTAGTGCCGAAATTGCGACGCCAGTAAAGAAACCATTAATGATGCTTGCCTCGCTTCCGCGAAAGCTGTCTCCAGGAGAAACAGTAAAATTACCGGTAACTGTTTTTGCAATGGATGATAAGGTAAAGGACGTAAAAGTGACTCTG
>CAZBCH010000115.1:0-7353 GCA_964490235.1 uncultured Flavobacteriaceae bacterium
CAGCATTATCTGTAGTGTACTCAAAGGGTGGAATAAAAACTTCCCATCCTTTTGATTTATAAGTATTGAGCTTAGAACGAATTCCTGAATTGGCACTCACTCCACCGCCTATAGCTACGGTTTTAATCCCAGTCCTTTTAACAGCTTTCTCAATTTTCTGGAACAATATACTAATTAATGTATGCTGGATACTAGCACATATGTCATTTAAATTAGTAGTAATAAAATCAGGTTGTTTTATAACCTCACGTTGTATGAAATATAAAACAGCAGTTTTAAAACCACTAAAACTATAATTGAGGTCTGGAGCTTTGGGAATAGGAAAGGGAAACCTTAAAGGATCACCGCTTTTTGCTAATTTATCAATTTGTGGACCTGCAGGATACCCTAATCCTAGAATTTTTCCACTTTTATCAAATGCTTCTCCTATCGCATCATCTTGAGTAGTACCTATCACTTCCATTTCATGAAAGTCAGTAACTTTTACAATTTGAGTATGACCACCACTTATAGTTACAGCAAGAAATGGAAAATCTGGTTTTTGCTGATTATTATCATCTATGAAGTGTGCTAAAATATGTCCGTGCATGTGATGGACGTCTATTAAAGGGATATTCAATGCAAGTGCAAGTGATTTTGCAAAGCTCGTACCTACTAATAAACTTCCCATTAAACCAGGACCTCTAGTAAATGAAATAGCACTCAATTCATTTTTTGTTATACCAGCTTCTTTAAGCGCCTCGTCTACTACTGGCACGATGTGCGATTGATGTGCTCTAGACGCTAATTCTGGTACGACACCTCCATATTTTTTATGAATCTCTTGACTTGCAACGACATTGGATAAAACCTGATCGTTTTTTAATACAGCACAAGCAGTATCATCACAAGAAGATTCAATTGCAAGTATGTATGAAATTTGTGTCTCCATTAAGCTATAAAGGCATAAAATTTGGTAATCTTTGCAAAGGTAAACCATATGTCATTAAGAGGTTCATAAAAATACTATTCAGAGTGCTGCTCGTGCTGCTATTATTATTTATAATTCTAGTAGTTACCTTTTCATTCCCTAAAGTACAAACAGCAACCGCTAAGTATTTAACAACTCGTATTAACGAGGACTACAATACAAACATCACTATTAAAGCTGTAGATATATCATTTTCTGGTGATGTGATTTTCAAAGAATCTGTTGCGTTAGACGATCATCAAGATACTATCATCTATTTTAATGAGTTGCGTTCTTCCATTTTAGGTTTTGGAGACTTAATTGCTGGCAGGCCTGATCTAGGCGACACCTCAATAAATGGTTTGTATCTTAATATGAAAAGATATAAAGGTGAAGCAAACGATAATTTAAATGAGTTTATAAATAAATTTGGTTCTGGTTCTAGCACCTCTACAGAGCCATTTATTCTCACTACTGGAGATTTAAAAATCACTAATTCTAGAATAAGTATTATCGATGAAAATCTTAGATTTCCAGAAACATTTATCGCCACAAACTTAAATCTAGATTCACAAGGATTAAAAATAGAAGGTTCTAATATTGATGCCGTAATTGAAAACGCAAATTTTGACATGTTTACAGGTGTGATGACACCAGACGTAAATGGCAACAAACTTCTTAAGATTAAAAAATTAGCTGCTGACTTCTCTTATACTCCATCTCAAATCACAGCAAATGAGTTGATAATTAACACTGCGGGCTCTTCTTTAAAAGGAGACTTAAAACTGAAATATAACAGAGAAGATTTTGCAGACTTTATTAAAAAGGTTGAATGGGATTTCAATATTATTGATGCTAATCTGTCTACTAATGAACTAAGAAAATTTTATAATGAAATCGTAGAAAATGATAAAGTCCTTTTAAGAGGTCATTTGAAAGGTCCACTTAATGACTTTATTGTGGAAAATCTCTATGCAACCACACTTAATGATATCACCATTGACGGAGAAATGCATTTTAAGAATTTAATTGAAAATGAAGACCAATTCTTTATCGAGGGTGATTTTAATAATTTACAAGTTAGTAATACAGATCTAAAAAAGTTTTTACCTAATATACTAGGCACTACATTACCCAAAGACTTAAATCAATTAGGTACAGTTAAAGCAAACGGATATGCCAGTGTAGACGCAAATAGATTAGTCACAAGATTATCGGGAAGTTCACGTAAAGGTAACTTCAATACTGATTTAATACTAAGCGACATTCAAAGTGGCAACATTTACTATAAGGGTAATATTAAGCTTCAAAAAGTAAGTATAGGTTCTCTTTTCAACATTAAGGAATTAGGAAATGTAACACTAGATCTTGATGTAGATGGTAGAGGTTTTGATCCAGAAAAGGCAAATGCCACACTTAAAGGAAGAATCGCGCAATTAACCTATAATGACTATACATATCGCAATATTAAAGTAAATGGAATATTCAAAAAACCCATCTTTAATGGAATTGTTTCAGTTAACGATCCTAATTTAAAAATGGATTTTGATGGTCTCGCTGATCTTACTGAAGCAATCAACTCTTATGATTTTAAGGCAAATATTGAATATGCAGATCTCAATAAAACTAATCTCTTTACAAGAGACTCCATAGCTATTCTCAAAGGAGAAATAGTTATGAACATGAAAGGTACTACTTTAGACAATGCAGTAGGTAGTATAAATATAAAAGATGCGAGCTACAAAAATCAAAATGATAATTATGTTTTTGACGATTTCAGTATAGTATCCAGCTTTAAAAACGAAGAACATTTCATCTCCATCAATAGCACAGATATTATTGAAGGAGAGCTATCTGGAGTATTTATTATTTCTGAGATTCCAGAGCTTTTTAAAAACAGTATAGGGAACGTTTACACAAATTACCAATCAAAAAGCATTACCAAAGATCAATATCTGGATTATGAATTTAAAATTTATGATAAAATTGTTGATTTAGTTTTTCCTGATATCGCTCTAGGCGAAAACACGATCTTAAAAGGACAGGTGGCAAGTAATGAGGCTCAATTTAGAATGACGTTTAGGTCACCAGACATCAAGGTTTATGATGTAGAGTTAGACAAGGTAAACGTGCAAATTAATAATCAAAATCCGTTATTTAATACGTTTATCAAAGTTGATAATGTGAAAAACGGCACTTATGATATCAACAATTTTCAACTCATTAACGTTACAAACAAAGACACACTTCTTTTCAGAACTAAATTTAATAGTAGCGCTAGAGATACAGATAAATTCAATTTAAGCTTTTATCACACCGTAAATAACGAAAATCAATCTGTTGTAGGAATCAAAAAAAGTGATGTTATCTTTCAGGGAAAAAAATGGTTTTTAAACAAAAAAGATGACAATGTTAAACTAACATTTGATCATGACTTTAAAACATTTGAGCTGGATAGTCTAGTAGCTAGACATCAGGAAGAATTGATTACTTTAGGAGGTGAAGTATCTGGAAAAGAGAATAAAAACATAAATCTCAACTTTCAAAACGTTAGGGTCTCAAGCCTTACTTCACCTATAGATAGTTTAAAATTAAAAGGTCACATAGATGGCTATTTATCTTTAGAACAAACAGAAGGTAAGTATGCGCCTACCAGTGAGTTTACTGTAAAAGGATTTGAAGTAAATGAAACGCCTTTAGGCGATTTTGATTTATCTGTAATAGGAAATGAAGATCTCAGCCTCTATGATGTGAACGCTCAACTTAAAGATGATCAATTAAAATCGTTTTCGGCAAATGGCGTTATTAATACTCAAGGAGAGACTAGTCAAATAGACGTCAATGCGGTCTTCAAAGATTTCAATTTAATCGCATTAAGTCCTTTAGGTGGTGAAGTTCTCGATAAAATAAGAGGTTTAGCATCTGGTAGAGCCTCTATTACAGGTTCTTTAATCGCACCAGAAATAAATGGCTCTTTAAAACTAAGGCAAGCTGGTCTAAGAGTACCATATCTTAATACAGATTTTGATATTGAAAACAATTCAGAAATAGGCATTACCTCTACTTCATTTGATATAAATAACATTTCCTTAACCGATACAAAATATAACACCCAAGGAATTTTATCAGGTGCTATTAATCATAAAAACTTTGGTTTTTGGGACTTAGATTTGAAAATAGAATCTGATAGATTACTTGCACTTGATACAGAATTAACACCAGATGCTCTCTACTACGGTACAGCGTTTATTGATGGTCAGGCTACTATTACAGGTCCTATAGATGAATTATTTATTAATGTGATAGCTATAACAGGTGAAGACACCATATTTAAGGTTCCTATTAATGATGGTGAATCCATAGGTGACACCACCGCAATTTATTTTTTAAGTCCTGAAGAAAAAAAGGCACGCATATCTGGTGAGAAAATCGTTACTAAAGAAGTGAATGGATTAGAATTGAGATTTGAATTAGAAGTAACTCCTGTTGCCGAAGTAGAAATTACAGTAGATCCTACAAACGGAAGTTATTTACATGGCAGCGGTGTAGGTAACTTATTACTAGAAATAAATACTAATGGTAAATTCATTATGAATGGTGATTTTATTGTTACAGAAGGATATTATAATTTTAAATATGCAGGAATAGTTAATAAGAATTTTATTATCGAGCCAGGTGGAACGATGGACTGGAACGGTGATCCTACTAATGCAAACATTGATGTAGAAGCTGTTTATAGAACCAGTGCAAATCCATCTATATTATTAGACAATCCTAACTTAAACGCACAAGTCCCAGTAGAGGTACTTACTAAGTTACAAGGCGATCTTAGCTTCTTTGATCCAGAATTTCAAATAAGATTCCCAAATACGAACTCTGTGGTTAGCTCTGAATTACAATACCGATTAGAAGACAGATCTCAACGACAGTTACAAGCCTTATCATTAGTAGCAACTGGTTCCTTTTATAACCCAAATAGTATTGGTCAAAATGCTGTGACCGGTAATGTTGTAGAAAGTGTAACCGGTATTGTAAATGATCTTGTAAGTCGTGAAGACAGTAAATTTAACTTTGGAGTAAGTTATGAAGCATCTGAGCGCAATCCTAATTCTGACTTGCAACGATCTGATCGTTTTGGAATTACTTTAAGCACTCAAATAACAGACCGAGTGTTAATTAATGGAAAATTAGGTGTTCCAGTAGGATCTACTAGTGCTAGTGAAAGAGCAGTAATAGGTAATGTAGAGATAGAATTTTTAATAAATGAAGATGGTACATTACGTTTAAAGCTATTTAATAGAGAAAATACCTTACAACAATTAGGACAGCAAGAAGACTATACCCAAGGATTAGGGCTTCAATACCGCATCAATTTTAATAGCCTCAAAGAATTATATGAGCGAATTTTCAAAAAAGAAATGGTGAAAGAAAGAGATTTTAAATCCAGTGAAGAGGTTGATAGTAGACCATATGAAAATTAAAGAATCTTCACTACGATCATTCTGATTGCTACTACCTCAACACTAACTTCTCAATCATCTCCCTACCTAAATGATCGTTTAAATTTCTAATGATTTTTGCGCGACCGTACATTAATTCCTGTCTCAATACAGAAGAAGAAAGACTTATAAAAAGTGAACCAGAAGTGAATTTAACCTGCGTTGTATAGTTAGTAACGCCAGGCCCCATGACTTCTTTCCATGCTGTTTCTACATCTACTTTTTGGAAACCTTTTTGTAGTTTATCTTGAGCTTTAAAATCACTCAATACATCACTCATGCGCACAAAATCCTCTTTCTTATTGTTTCTCATTTGGCAGGTATGATTTATAAGTATAACGCGTTCCATTTTCATGTAAAAGTACTAGCGCTTCTTTAGTAGCTTTTTCAACAGTTTGCTTGTAGGATCCTTCTCCTTCTTGAAAGATAAGCCATATATCGCCATCTTTCTCTTCCCACTGAAAATAAACAGGATTACCATAACTAATAAAACCACCGTCATAAGTAGGGCTTACTCTATTTTTGACTCCTTTATAACCTTCTATTTCAAAATGGTCCATATGGTTAGAAAAAGGGAATTCCTTCTCGGTTCCATCAGGCATTAAAACCTGTTCAATATTCCAGTAACCTTCTATGGCTTTTATTTTATCTTCATCACTAGTGCAGGAGAATAGGGCGACCAAAACAAATAAATAAATGTATTTTTTCATAACTTAAATATCTTATAAGATTGCTCTGTTTGTTTGATCACTTCTTCTGTTCTTTCTGGATGCGTATCGCTTATAAATAACTGACCAAATTGCTCATCATTCACCATATTGATAATTTGTGCTACGCGAGAAGCGTCTAATTTATCAAAAATATCGTCTAGAAGCAAAATGGGAACCGTGCCACTCTCTTGCTTTATAAATTCAAATTGAGCCAATTTCAATGCAGTCAAAAAACTTTTTTGCTGCCCTTGACTACCATATTTTTTTACAGGGTGATCATTAAGTAAGAATAACAAATCATCTTTATGCGTTCCTACACTCGTGTATTGCAACTGCAAATCTTTTTGTTGAGCATTTTTCAATACTTGCGCAGGAATTTCATTTGTAAAATCTGCTTTGTAAAAAATATCTACTAACTCTTCTGTACGAGAAATTTGCTGATAGTATTTTCTAAAAATAGGAGTAAAAGATTTGAGAAACGCCGTTCGAGTCTCATGTATAGAACCACCTAAATCTGCTAATTGTTCATCATAAACAGCCAGTCCATCACTATCAAAAGTACGGTTGATAGAAAAATACTTCAGCAATGCATTGCGTTGCTGTAATAATTTATTGTACGTAATCAGTTTATTTAAATATACAGAATTACTTAACGAGATCACACCATCAAGAAATTTACGTCTCGTATCACTACCTTCAGTAATCAAATCACGATCTGCTGGAGAGATGATCACAAGAGGAATTAACCCTATATGATCACTAATTTTGTCGTAAATTTTCCCATTGCGTTTAAGAACACGTTTAACACCTCTTTTTGCACTTACAACAATTTTTTCTTCTTGGTCATTTTTAATAAAATTACCGTTTACTACAAAAAAGTCTTCGTCATGCTTGATATTTTGCACCGTAATTGGATTAAAATAGCTTTTTGCAAATGCTAGATGATAAATAGCGTCCAAAACGTTAGTTTTTCCCACTCCATTATTGCCCACAAAGCAATTTATCTTATCATCAAACTCAAATTCGGCCGATGAGAAGCTTTTATAATTGATAAGACTAATGGAATCTAGCTTCATGAAAATAATTATAACAACTTGTTATTAAGATAATTATACTAATGTCGCTTTCGCGAAAGCGGTAAAACCACTAGTATTTTTACACGTCTGCAAATTTAACCTAAGAAAAGGCAGAGAAT
>CAZBCH010000116.1:0-19560 GCA_964490235.1 uncultured Flavobacteriaceae bacterium
GTTCTGTGAATTAAAATTGATAAAAAAACCACCATCTACTAGCATGGTAAATTCTACCTCACCATCAGCATTTGTGATTCCTTTGCCTAAAAGAAAATCTTCCTCTGGCTCAGAAAATTTTGCAAATTCTTGTCCTAATATAAAATCAAAAGTCCTAAAAGTTGTCGCGTTTACTTCTAGATTAGGAATAGGATTTCCTGATACATCTACTACTCTTGTTTTAAATAAAGCGCGTACATCATCTTCTAATCTTGCCTCACAAGATATAAGCAGGCATGGAAGAATTATGGCTAGAAGTTTTTTCATCGGTACAGTTATTTAATCTATAGATACCTGATTAGAGAAAAGGTTGCTTTAAACGCACAACTAATTTTAATTAATTAGTAATGACATCAGCACCTAGGAATTGATCATTCTTATTGTAATACCATTTTCGTGTTTTAGGCATGTTTATATCACTTATAACGTGATTACCTGAAAGTAAAATATATTCTCCGGTCTCAGGTTTAACTTTACCAGCATTATCAGTTTTAAAGAATTGATACACTTCCATTTTATAAGTTGATCGATCAAAGTAAAAGAACCAAGCATCGCTACCTATGCTTTGATCGTAAGTAACCTTAAGGACTAAATAATTTTTTCCTTTAAAAATTTTTTGTTCAACTTGATCTGAAATGATAGTTCCTTCATCCTTTAATTTCATAGGTAAACCATAAAGATAAGTATAGTAGTTTTTCATGAAAATGGCCCTTTGAGCATCCTTCTCAGTGGTCACTATAACTTCATCAGGATTTCTTAAATCATACTTTGAAGCACTTGCTTTTCCATTAGCTACTATGTAATTAGTACTCACGCTATCTCTTATTGCATTAACTGAAAAGTATTCCTTAGGTAAATCAATTTTTATTTGACTTATTCTTTCAGGTTGATCAGGTGTAGACATTGTTACTTCAAACACAGCATTAAATGATTTCCAATTTCCTTTAGGATCATGTTGCTTAATTGCTTTATTTAAAAGTTGCTGCCCAGTGAGTTCTTGAGCGCTTATCATCTGAAAATTCACCAAAAGATATAAAAGGAAATAATATTTCATGAGATTTAATTTTGTGCTAAGGTAATTGTTCCAGTAATTCCTATAAACAAAAATCCCAATAGCGTTAGCCATTGGGATTTTAATATAATTTATTAAGTAAAATTATTCTTTGTGCATAAAAGCTTGTTTTGCAAGTAACTCTTCTTTAGTCTCAACCACGTCATCATCTGGCACACAGCAATCTACTGGACAAACTGCCGCACACTGTGGCTCTTCATGAAAACCTACACATTCAGTGCATTTATCTGGTGCGATATAATAAAACTCATCACTAATAGGTTCTTGAGTTTCATTTGCATCAACCTCTTTACCGCTAGGTAGCACCACCTTTCCATCTAGATCTGTTCCATCTGCATAGCGCCAGTCATCTGCCGCTTCATAAATTGCTGTATTAGGACATTCTGGTTCACATGCGCCACAATTAATACATTCGTCTGTTATGATGATTGCCATAGCTTTTCTTTACTTTTGCACAAAAATAACGCCTTGTGAAGACATTGTCAATAAATACTTCGTTAAATGATCGTATTTCCGCTTTCGCGAAAGCGGGATCTCTACTATCCTCTTACCTAGAAGGAACATTAGAGTCAACCACTAATGATGAAGATAGCTGGCAGGATCGTGTGCAACAAAGACTAGAACTAGCAGAACGTAAGAATTCATGGTTTACAGAAGACACACTTCATTTTGCGTTAAATCAATGGTCACAAGCTTTATCAGTTGAGAATCTAAACAACTGGACAGGAAAATATAACTTAAGTGATGTAAGTGTTAAAACTGTGGCACTTATCACAGCAGGAAATTTACCCTTAGTAGGTTTTCACGATGTGTTATCTGTCATTATAACTGGTCATCATGCACTTATAAAAAACTCAAGTAATGATGATGTCTTGACACCGTTATTATTAGATATAGCTACTTTCTTCCTTCCAGAATTAAGTCAATCTTATTCTTATGCTTCTGGAAAATTAGAAAATTATGATGCGGTAATCGCAACAGGAAGTAACAATACTGCGAGATATTTTGAACATTACTTTGGTAATAAGCCTAATATAATTCGTAAGAATCGCAACAGTGTGGCCGTTTTGACTGGTAATGAAACTATAGAACAAATGGAATCATTAAGTGATGATGTTTTTTTATATTTTGGACTAGGTTGTCGTAGTGTAAGTCACTTAAAAGTTCCTAGAGGTTATAATTTTGATTTGTTCTTTAATGGTATGTTTACTAAAAAAGAGCTGATTAAAAATGAAAAATATGTAAATAATTACGATTACAACAAAGCTGTTTATTTAATGAGCGAGTTTGATCTTCTTGATAACGAATTTCTTTTAATAAAAGAAGAGCATAACAGCTACTCTTCTCCTATCGCTAGTTTAGGTTATAGTTATTACGATCAAATCAACGAAGTAGCGACAGAATTTGTAGAAAATGCAGATCAATTGCAATGCGTTGTGGCGCAAGGTGATGCGGCACATAAATTAAATGACGCTCTAGGAGACCTGAGCGCACCTCAAATGGTTCCTTTTGGAAAAACGCAATTACCTCGTTTACACGATTATGCAGATGGTATTGATACTATACAATTTTTGTTGACATTATCTTAAAAACCTTATTGATTTCCTAACATAAAATGGTTCTCTATTTTGCATTTTTGTAAATCAAATAAAGGAAACCCAAAATGTTGAAGCATAATTTTAGCGCAGGACCATGTATCTTGCCACAAGAAGTATTTAAGAAAGCAGCTGCCGCAGTACTTAATTTCAACGATTTAAGTATTTTAGAAATTTCACATCGCAGTAAAGATTTTGTTGCTGTGATGGAAAAAGCTCAAGCACTTGCTCTAGAACATTTAGGTCTTACCGATAAAGGTTACAAAGCTTTATTTCTAGGTGGCGGCGCCAGTATGCAATTCTTAATGGTGGCTTACAATCTATTAGAAAGTAAGGCCGCTTATTTGAATACAGGAACCTGGTCTGACAAAGCTATTAAGGAAGCAAAAATGTTTGGTGAAGTTATCGAAGTAGCATCATCTAAGGCAGATAACTACAATCATATTCCTAAAAACTACACCGTTCCTAATGATGTAGATTACTTCCATTTTCAAACTAATAATACGATTTTTGGAACACAACTACAATCTACACCAGAAGTAACAGTACCATTAATTTGCGATATGAGTAGTGATATTTTTTCGAGGCAACGCGACTTTGAAAAATATGATTTAATTTATGCTGGAGCTCAAAAAAATATGGGACCTGCAGGAGCTACTTTAATTGTCGTTAAAGAAGAAATTCTTGGCAAAGTTTCAAGGCAAATTCCTTCTATGCTTAGTTATAAAACTCATATAGCAAAGGATTCTATGTTCAATACTCCACCAGTTTTTCCTATATATGTAAGTATGTTAACCCTAGAATGGTTAAAAAATAATGGAGGAATTGATGCTATTGAAAAATTAAATAATCAAAAAGCAGACCTTATCTATAATGAAATAGATCGCAATCCACTATTTAATGGTTTTGTAACTAATAAAGAAGATCGTTCAAAAATGAATGCAACATTCGTATTGAATGACGATGCTCATACCGCAAAGTTTGATTCACTATGGAAAGAAGCAGGAATTAATGGACTAAATGGTCACAGATCAGTAGGTGGATACAGAGCTAGTATGTACAATGCACTAACACTAGAAAGTGTACAAGCGCTTGTAGATGTGATGCAGCATCTAGAAAAACAAGCATAATATATAATCTAGGTGGTTCATCTATTCATAATATAGTATTGAACTGCTTAGTTAAAGAAGACTAAATCGTTTTAAGAACGTATTTGATCTGATTAAGATGATCATCTAAAAGAATTTTGATTCTATTTTTTGCTTGAAAGGAATCAAAAGAAATAAAATAAAAAGATTGAGAAAATGAAAATACTAGCAAACGACGGCGTTTCACAAAGCGGTATAGATAAATTAACTGCGGCTGGACATGAAGTAATTACTACAAATGTCGCTCAAGAACAATTAGAAGATTATATCAATAAAAATGACATCGCAGTTCTTCTAGTAAGATCTGCTACAACTGCTCGCAAAGAATTAATCGATAACTGTCCTAACTTAAAAATCATAGGTCGTGGCGGTGTAGGAATGGATAATATAGATGTAGCATATGCTAGAGAAAAAGGCTTAAAAGTGATCAACACACCGGCTGCTAGTAGTTCTAGTGTGGCAGAGCTGGTTTTTGGACATCTATATGGAGGAGTTCGCTTTTTGTACGATGCTAATCGCAATATGCCGCTAGAAGGTGATAGCAACTTTAAAGGCCTAAAAAAGCAATATGCTAAAGGCTCTGAGTTGAGAGGTAAAACTATAGGAATAATAGGAATAGGACGCATAGGTCAAGAAGTTGCAAAAATAGCCGCTGGTGTAGGAATGAAAGTAATTGCTCATGATAGTTTTGCAGAAAAAGCACCTACAGTTTCATGGGATCTTTTTGACGGTCAAACGATCAATGTAGAAATCCCATTAGTAAGTAAAGAAGAACTTCTTAAAACTGCTGACTTTGTAACAATCCACGTTCCCGCTCAAAATGATTATGTCATAGGAGAAAAAGAATTAGAAATGATGAAAAAAGGTGCGGCAATAGTAAATGCTGCACGAGGTGGCGTTCTTGATGAAGTTGCACTAGTCAATGCACTAGAGACAGAACATATTTCCTTTGCAGCTTTAGACGTGTTTGAAAAAGAGCCACAACCAGAAATCGTACTGCTTATGAATTCTAAGCTTTCTTTGAGTCCTCATATAGGAGCTGCAACTAATGAAGCCCAGGATAGAATAGGTACTGAACTAGCTGATCAAATTATTGAGATTTTAGGATAACAACTCTTTCAGAAAGTATATTAAAACCGCATTCTTAACTGATTGCGGTTTTTTGATTTCCTTAACTTCAAATTAATTGTATATACAATATTTTTGTATACATGAAAACAATTTTACATAAATCAGATTCAAGAGGTCATGCAAATCATGGCTGGTTAAATAGTTATCATACTTTCAGTTTTGCAGGTTATCACAACCCTGAAAGAATGAGTTTTGGTGTTTTACGTGTTTTAAATGACGATACCGTTGCTGGCGGCATGGGGTTTGGCGCTCATCCTCATGCTAATATGGAAATTATAAGCATCCCATTATCAGGAGATTTAGAACATCAAGATAGTACCGGAAGAAAAGCAATCATTAAAAATGGAGATATCCAAGTAATGAGCGCCGGTACTGGTATTACTCATAGTGAGAAAAATGCATCACAGAATCAGGAAGTAAAGTTTCTTCAAATCTGGGTAATTCCTAATCAACAAAATGTTGAACCTAGATATGATCAGATTACCCTAGACAAAAAAAATAGAGAAAATAAACTTGAACAAATCTTATCTCCTACTGCTGGTGACGCTGGAGTATGGATTCATCAAGACGCTTGGTTTCATTTAGGATCTTTTGATAACAACGTAGAATTTACCTATGATGTTAAAAAAAATGGTAATGGTGTTTATGCTTTCGTTCTTAAAGGCTCCTTTAAAATAGGAAATCAAGAAGTAGCAACTCGCGACGGATTAGGAATATGGGAAACTAATTCTTTTGATTTAATCGCTTTAGAAGATAATTCTGAGATATTATTAATGGAAGTGCCATTATCGTAAAACAGTGTCCCAATAGCTTAACAATATCATGTTCACAATAGAAAAGTATTCATTTAGAATTTAGTCGTTAAAAAGTGCGCTTTCGCGAAAGCGAAATTAATTTCATGAACTTTTTTATTTCAAATCTTTAATTATTGTAAATTGAGCCTCATTTATAATTATAACTATGTCATCTATTCTCGATTTATTAAACTCTGATATTGGTAAAACTCTTATTCAAGGGGCTTCTCAAAAAACTGGACAATCAACTGATAAAACTGCAAATGTTTTATCACAAGCAATGCCTTTAATTCTAGGTGCAATGCAACGCAACGCCTCTACTCCTGAAGGTGCACAATCACTTAATAACGCATTAAATGATCCTCGTCACAGTAGCGGTGGTGTTCTAGATATGCTAGGAGGAATTTTTGGAGATGGTGCTGGTAGTCCAGAAGAACTTGAAAAAGACGGTGCAGGAATATTAGGCCATGTTCTAGGAGCAAAGCAACCACATGTAGAAAATGCTCTTTCTAAATCTAGTGGTATGGATATGGAATCTGTAAGCAAAATAATTAAAATTGCGGCTCCTATTGTAATGGGTGTTTTAAGTAAACAAAAACAATCACAACCTACTCAAGAGAGTGGCTTAGGTGATTTATTAGGATCTGTGTTAGGACAGTCTAATACACAGGATCAATCTTTTATATCACAATTGCTTGATGCAGATGGTGACGGAAGCGTTATCGATGATGTTGCTGGTATGGTTTTAGGTGGTGATAACAAAAAAGGAGGCTTAGGCGGTATGCTAGGTGGTCTTTTTGGAAAATAATACTTTTCATTTACACAATGTAATAGCGATTACTGTAAAAGTAATCGCTTTTTTTATAGTATTATGTCTAGAATATGCATTTTGCTCGACCAACTTACGAGTTCACTCATTGCTTATTTTTTAAGGGTTACAAACACTTTACTTTTAAACTATGAAAAAAATTATTCTCAGCATTCTAATTGTAGCAGCTATAGTAGGATGCAGCTCTTTAAATGGTAGTAAGGTGTATAAACATCAAGAAGGACTCACAACAAATGATACTATACGTATCGCAAACGACAGTCTCAAATATGAAGTAATTATATTTGAACCAGGTTTTAATGCATGGTTAGCAACACAACCTCAACGAGGTTATTTCACTCAATCTTCTATGGAAATAACTAACAATTTCAGAATTAATGAGTACAATTTAAGAGTGCAAAACCCTAGTAGATATGGCATTCATTTATATCCTTTTAGAATAGATTATGATCGTCGTATTGATTATGGATATGAGGTGAACTATTTACTTCACAATTACTTTCTTTTCTTTGAGCAAAAGTATAATCAAAGATTGATGTAACGTATTTTTGCAGTATGCAAAAACTCAAAGAAAACTGGGAAATCACAAAAAACTGGCAACTCATTTTTATACTACTAGGCATTGTAGGTTTGCTTGCTTGCGGCTATTTTATTGCTATTAAAATACTGCCATCAACTTTTGAAGACATTACCTATGAATACATTTTCATTATTGCGGTAACGCTTCTATTATCTTATGTAATTTATAAAATTACTTTATGGTTATTTAAAAAGTTAAGAGATAGATGGAAAGTAACCTATCGCTGGGAACTTATTGCCATTTTTATTGTATTTGCGATCACTGGATCTTTATCGGCTCGTTTATCTGGTCCTTTTATGGATTTTCTAGGTTTAGATCAAGAGTCATTATCAGCCTGGATTTTCTGGCCATTACGATTAGTGATTATCTTCCCGATTTATCAAATTGTATTAGTTTGTATGGGCTGGCTATTTGGACAACATGAATTCTTCTGGTCGTTTGAAAAGAAGATGCTGGCTCGATTTGGGCTAAAATTGTAGGAGAATATACTGATATCGCTTTCGCGAAAGAGGAACTAACCCAAAACAATTCCGTTAGAAACAATCAGTATCGTACCTTTGTTTTCTAAATAAAGTGATCGTAAGAATATGGATAACAATGATATTTTAAGAAGACTGCGTTTTACACTCAATTTGAGTGATGATTCTATGATGGACATGTATGCCAAAGGTGGCGAACCTGTTTCTAGAGCTGAGATAAGCAGCTGGCTTAAAAGAGAAGATGATGAAGATTTTGATGTAGTAATTGATGAAAACCTAGCTACTTTCTTAAATGGTCTAATCGTCAATTATCGTGGTAAAAAAGATGGTAAAACTCCAGTAGCAGAAAAAGAACTGGATAATGTGATCATCTTACGTAAACTTAAAATTGCTTTTAATTTCACATCAGACGAGTTGATATACATTTGGAAAAAAGCAGGTGTAGAAATCACTGAAACAGAGCTAAGCGCTTTTTTTAGAAAGAGAACGCATCCTAAATTTAAGTATCTTAACGATCAATACCTGCGTAAATTCCTGAAAGGCTTTCAAATACAGCGCAAAACACAGAGAGAAAAGGAAGCCTATAGAAACTCATTTAAGAAATAAGTCTTCTATCAGATTTAATAAAAAAAGTCGATATCTAGATATCGGCTTTTTTTATTTTATACACTGATTATTTCAAACTCTTCTTTTTATGAATTTTAAATTCCTTGTATCGTGCCGCAATAGCGATAACTAAAATGACCGCAAGACTTATTCCTGCAAATTGGTAGGAGATAATTTGATCACCACTAGCATAACTATGCAGCCCAGATAAGTAGAAGTTCACTCCAAAATATGTCATCAATACGCTCGCAAAAGCAAGAACTGACCACAAGTTAAAAGTCCACCTTCCTTTTAGACCTGGCACTAACCTTAAGTGTAGTACAAAGGCATAAATAAATATGGTTATTAGTGCCCAGGTTTCTTTAGGATCCCAACCCCAGTAGCGTCCCCAAGATTCATTTGCCCACATACCTCCTAGAAAGTTACCTATGGTAAGCATGATCAGTCCTACAGTAAGAGCCACCTCATTAATATATGTGAGCTCTTTAATATTTAAATCCATGATTTTTTTATTCTTCTTTGTGGAGAAGATCATTAAAATCATAGTTACTAGACCTAGTATCATTCCTAATGCAAATGGACCGTAACTACCTACAATAATAGAAACGTGAATCATTAGCCAGTAAGAATCTAATACTGGTTGTAAATTACCTATTGCTGGATCGAGCCAGTTTAATTGTGCTACCCATAAAATGATCGCCACAACAAATGCTGTACTCGCAACTGTCATATCACTCTTCCTACCAAACATTAATCCAAATGCCATAGTTGCCCATGCTACATAAATTAAAGATTCATAAGCATCTGACCATGGAGCATGACCACTTAAGTACCACCTCATTATCAAAGCACCAGTATGAACTAGAAACAAAGCTCCGATAACCGTAAAATGAAATTTTATAGTCCATCGTATCTGCTTCATTGGTCTAATGATTTCTACAATAAGTAGTATCAACATTATTATTCCAAACCATGCATACCACTTATAAAGACCTTTAAAAATGTTGTATTTGTTATAGAGAATCTCTGCTTCAATTTTATCCTCGCTAGGGATAACATCTGCACCATGATATTTTTGAAATTCAAATAAACTATTTAGGGCCGCATTTGCATTTAAATAATTGCCATCTACCTTACCTCTAGCTAGTAATGAAGAATATGCAGGAAAGAAATCCCTAACAAATCTTTTATCTCGTTCTTCTGTAAAGCCAGCTTCTTCAAGGTCAGGAGCTGCATACCATTTGTTATTTTCAGCCCCTTTTCTAGGAAATACTTTGAATATCGATCCAGAAAGTACTTGATCTAAAATACCTACACTGTAATTAATATCTATAAATCCTTGTTGGATGCTCGTTTTAACATCGGCAGCATTTGCTTCATCTAGATATGGACTTATTTTATAACTCCCTAAAGTACTATCTTGTCTACGTATGAAGTCCATACCTCTAGCGTAACTGGTACTTTTTTCTACACCTAGTATAGTCTTAAGAGAATCATTTTTATAATTTAGCTTGATTATAGGAATGTCAAACCACATATCCCTAAACTGAATCATACTAAGTATAGTTTGCTCTGGTGTAAGTCTTACAATACTATCACCTACTTTAGCCTCATAATAATCTCTTTCACTTAATCTACGTAAAACCTCGCTAGCAAGTGTAGACATAGGCTTCATTCTACCTTCATCTTGCACCACTACTCTACCAAACTTTTCTGCTTGTGGTAAAGGAACCAGGTTTGCGACAATAATACTATCAGCCACCTTTACAGGTATAGGCGGTAATTTTTGAGGAGCCATTTCAATAGCTTCACCTGTTACCGTAGGATCTACTGCACTTGCGTCTTGATTTGTGCTTACAGCATCTCTATTTTCAATAGCGGTAGAATGTGCGCCAGGTGCATGATTATGACCGGTATGATCTTCTTGAGCGGTTTGTGCTCCTGCAAATGTTGCTGTAAGCAAAATAGCAATCATCGCAAGGTGTTTTGCTTTGCGTTTTTTGACTCTTTCTATCAATCTTCTCAATTCTCCAAAACGTGTATTAGGATCAAAAATCAAAGCCATCAACCCTATGTATAATAAAAAATAACCTATATAAGTAACTGTCTTACCCCAGAAATCATGATTTACAGACAGGTGCGTTCCTAACTCATCAGGATCAAATCCAGCTTGAAAAAATCGGTAACCTTCTTTATCGAGTACATTATTCATATAAATGTGTTCTGGTGTTCTTCCTGCGCTATCGATTACAGTCACTTTACTCTCAAAGGCTGCATAGGATTTCTCTGTACCTGGCTGCTTTTTTGCTATAAAATCGTTTAATTGAATTCCAAACGGTAATTCTCTCTGTATAGAACCATATTTAATATAGAGTTTCAGTCCATTAATTTCAATATCGGTGTAGTCAGAAATAATTCCTTTACCACCCAATAATTCGATTTTTTGAGATGCATCACCACTTGTTACAGTTGCGAGAATACCATGAGCTTTTGCTTTAGTAGGTTGTGGACTTTTAATTATACCTACTTCTCCCTGCATTATGGGATCTGGAACTACAAATTGTAAACCAGCCATTGTGTATAAAGAACGTAATTGTAGCGGCTGGATAGAATCTTTAACCACCGTGCCATTTAACTGATCTGCCATTCTAAGAAAATCTCCTTCATATGGAGTTTGAATGGTATAACCATTCCAGTTCTCAGTAATATTGATCAATCCTTTTTGAGCTGCAGCTTCAGGATCTATGTTCACTCCAAAAAGTACCCCATGAATACTTGCTTCTTCTCCATCTTTTATTAAATGATCATGTCGCGTTCCTTCACCAGCTTCTACTATTTTTAAAAACCGATCGCTATTTTCATCACCTGGCTTTAAGCCTTCAATTGCATCATAGATCAAGCTATCAACGGTTACCTTAATTTGCTTGTCGTAAAAATCAAAACTTCTGGATGTATTATAATCGTATTGAGAAACTAGTAATTCTTCTTTCACAGATCGTTGCATGGGGTTTCCATTCTCATCTTCTCCTTGAATTATAGCACTAAAATAAGTCTCATCACTAAAGAAGGTGTTTTCAGTTTCTCCTTCACGTATAAGCATCATTCCTTCAAAAGAAATATATCTAGTAATTCCGGCTCCTATAATTATAAGTATCCATGACAGATGTAAGGTAAGTGTTGCCCATTTTTTCCATTGTAGCAACTGGTAACGTTTAATATTACCTATAAAATTGAGCATAAGCCACAACATCATTAAAGAAAACCACCACTGATTATATACCCAAAGTTTTGATGTAGGTGTATCATAAGAATTCTCAATAAAGGTACCAGCCGCCATACTTGCTGCAAAAGCAAGTAGCAAAACTGTCATTGTACGTGTACCAAAAAGCAAAGCAATTAATCTGTCTTTCATAGGACTTTTTTACCGGTTGCAAAGATACTTCACAAAAGCCGCAACACCATGTCTTGTGAGTCGGTTTGAAGTGTGTATTTTTACACTATGATTAAGATAATTGTAATAGGAACTGGTAATGTAGGAACCCATCTATGTAGGGCATTTGAAAAATTAGGAACCGATTCAAATTTACAGCTTATTGGTTACTACAATAGATCACAAAAAAAAATCGACGGAGTACATGCCAGGCTGGCAAAAGATATCAGTAATCTACCAGATGCAAACCTTATTTTACTAGCGGTACCAGACGATGCTGTAGCATCTGTCGCATTAGAAATCCCAGCACATGAAACCATCATCGCGCACACAAGTGGTAGTGTAGCCATGAGTACTTTAGACAAACATAAAAATCACGGTGTTTTTTATTTACCACAAAGTTTCAGCGCAACACGCATTCCTAATTTTGAAGAAATTACAATATGTTTAGAATCGAGTAACGAATTTGTAAATAAAACATTAGAGATGGTGGCTGTTCCGCTTTCGCGAAAGCGTGCACAAATCAATTCTCAACAACGCAAAAAACTTCATCTAGCGGCAGTTTATTTGAACAATTTTGTAAATCACTGTTACACTAAGGCTGCAGAAATAATGGAAGATGCTTCAATAGATAGCAACTTGCTTAATGCTCTAATGAAGGAAACTCTTGACAAAGCCATGGATCTATCTCCTAAAAACGCCCAGACAGGTCCAGCTGTTAGAAACGACTTAAAAACAATAGATAAGCATTTAATGATGCTTGAACAAGAAGATCGAGATATGTACCGATCAATTACAAAATCCATACAAAAAACTCATGTCAAAAAGCTATAAAGAATTACTACACGAGATAACGACTTTTATTCTAGACGTTGATGGCGTACTTACTGATGGCAGATTACTGATTTCAGAAAGTGGCGAACTACTACGAACTATGAATGCAAAGGACGGATATGCTATTAAAGCAGCTTTACAAAAAGGATTTAAAATATGCATTATCACTGGTGGTACTAATGAAGGTGTAAAAGGAAGACTTGAAGGATTAGGAATAAAAGATGTTTTCTTAAATGCTAGTGATAAGATGATACAAATTGACCAGTATGTTGCAAAACATAATCTCAAGGCAGAAAATATAGTCTACATGGGCGATGACATGCCAGATGTTCCAGCAGTACAATTTGCTGGTCTAGGATGTTGTCCACAAGATGCCATTCCAGAAATAAAAGCTGTAAGTCAATACATATCACATAAAAATGGTGGTGATGCTTGTGTAAGGGATATTATAGAACAAGTTATGAAGGCACAAGGAAAATGGACAGTTCTCGATGGGAAAAGTGTGAAATCAAGCTAGGATAACTGTAAATGCAAAAATCAGTTCAGAAAATTAATTAATAGCACTCAAACTGATCATTGATATATGGTAGTATAGTTTCTCTTTAGCATCAAAAATTCTTTTATTTTTGACTTTCCCCTTATTTTCAATTCATGAGTACTTTTTTCAAAATTATACGCTGGCCTAACGTCTTGCTTACCGTTCTCACACAGTTAGTTATCGTTTATGGTATGTTAATTCCATCAGGCGTTGAACCTTCTTTAAGTGGCTGGCAATTGACCTTATTAATAACAGCTACCGCATTACTAACTGCAAGCGGTAACGTTATTAATGATATTTATGATGTAGATATAGATCGTGTCAACAAGCCAGAAAAACTACTGGTTACTAAAAGTATATCAGAAAAAAATGCTTACTATCTTTATATGGTGCTAACTGTAATTGCAGTAAGTTCTGGATTTATATTATCAAACAGCATAGGTAAGCCTATTTTATCTAGCATTTTCATAGCAGTTGCATTTGTACTTTATTTATATGCCAGCTCGCTTAAAGCTATACCTTTTGTAGGCAATTTGGTTATATCACTGCTCGTCGCACTAGTTATACTTATAACCGGAATATTTGAATTATTTCCATCCATAACTCCAGAAAACCAAACGGCCTTTAAATTTTTATTAGAACGACTTTTAGAATTTGCATTAATGGCTTTTTTAATTAATCTAGCTAGAGAATGGGTAAAAGACTGTGAAGATGTAAATGGTGATAAAGCTGGCGGTAGAAACACCATCGCCATTTTATTAGGTAGATCAAGAGCGGCAAAAGTAATTTCCATTTTTATACTTACCATTGTTATCTTACTAGGCTGGTATGTCTACGAGTTTATTTATCAAAATGAAGTGGCATCATACTTTTTTGTATTTCTTATAATAGGTCCGCTCACTTTTGTAGCCTTCAAGCTATGGACGGCTGCATCTCCCAAAGAATATCATCTTCTATCAAGCATCTTAAAATTGGTATTACTGTTTGGAATACTATCTATAGGGATTTTTAGAATTAACTATTACTTCAATTAAAATTATGCTTGCAGATAAATTTAAAAATACAGACATTATCCTTGCGTCTCAATCTCCTAGAAGACAAGAGCTATTAAAAGGCCTAGATATCAACTTTAGAATTGAAACCAGACCGGTAAATGAAGTATATAGTGATAATCTCAAAGAGCATGAGATCACCGACTACCTATCGTCATTAAAAGCTCAAGCTTTTGTAGAGGATTTACAGAAAGATCAATTTCTTATAACAAGCGATACGATTGTATGGTTTAATGGTGCGCCATTAGAAAAACCTACTTCAGAAGAGCATGCTAAAGAAATGATCGCTTCTTTAAGTGGTAAAATGCATAAGGTTTTTACCTCTGTATGTTTTACGACTACAACTTCCCAAAATTTGATTAATGATTGTACTTCTGTGCATTTTGCAACATTAACTGAAGAAGAGATAGATTATTATGTCACTACTTACAAGCCATTTGATAAAGCAGGTGCTTATGGCATTCAAGATTGGTTAGGTTATGCAGCGGTCACTCGACTAGAAGGTTGCTACTATAATGTTATGGGATTACCGTTGCCTAAGGTGTATGAGTTTTTGAAAACATGTAAATAATAAACATGTCTACATAATAGAGCGCTCCATAAGGATCTTAGTAATTAATACTTGTGATAATTACATTTATAGCGATAAGTAACAAATTATCTAAATGTTTTTTGCGTTAAATGCAATTAACTTTTGATAATCACGCATTATCTTTATAAAATGCAAGAACAATTTATTTCAAAAATAAGAAGTATTCTCAACGAGAATCAATCTGTTACTGAAGAAATATCAGCGGTTTTAGATATTAGTTATGATGCCGCTTATAGACGTGTAACCGGTAAAACAAGCATAAGCCTTGAAGAAAGCGTGATACTTTCAAAGCATTTTAAAATATCTCTCAATAAATTATTTGAAGTAGGCGAGCAAACTTCCATACTTACCGATGTTTCTCCTGGCATTGAAAACATGGCGCAACTAGAGCAATACTTTAAAACCTCTTTGCAAAATATATTACCACTTACAAATCTGAAAAGCGCGAGCATCACCTATTCTGCAAAGGATATTCCTTTATTCTATACATTAAGCGATTCTTATTTGACTAAGTACAAATGTTATGTATGGCTCAAATTCCTCAATGAAGATGGCAGTATGGAGAAAATGAGTTTTCAAAGTTTTATTGATCAGGCACCAAAATCTCTTTTTGAAAGCGCCATAAGACTTGGAGAAACCTATAATTATATAGATATCATTGAATTTTGGAATGACAATACCATAAATGGGACATTACAACAAATATTCTATTATTATGAAACTGGCTTATTAACTCGAGAACATGCTTTATTGATATGTAAAGATCTTAAAGACATTATCGATCATGTAGAAAAACAAAGTATCCAGCAAACCATTATCAATTCTAAGAATAACGCCAAATACCATTTATACAAAAGCGATCTGCTCACGATGAGCAACACGATAATGGTAAAAACTAAAAATCAGAAAGTATTTTTCTCCCCTTTTACAGTACTTACCTACTTTAAAGTAGAACACCAGCCTACTTGTAATAAATTAGATCGCTTTTTTGAAAAACAAATGAAGAATTCAAAATTACTCGTCAACTCTGGTGAGCGAGATAGAGCTCAATTCTTTAATAAAATGCATCTTAAAGTAGAAAGTGTGATTGAGCGCATTAACATTAATCAAGATTTAATATACTTCTAGTATGACTTGCTTAGGAAGTGAAATAAATAAAAAACCACCTTCAAAAAGGTGGTTTTTATATATGATTGATAAAGAATTCTAGTTGTAAACCGATTCTTTACCGTGGTGAACACAAAGCATGTAATAAATACAAGCGCGGTACTTTGCACGCTCACTTTTACCGTATTTTTCAATTACTGCTTCTACAGAATCCATTAGATTATCTCCTGAAAGACCTAATTTCTTCTCTAAGTAATTTTTTACCACACGTTCCATTTCACTTTTCTCAGCACTTACAGTTTCCGCATCTTTGTTATAAATAGACGGACCCAAACCTTTAGTTACCTTTCTTAGTAATTCTTCGTCTAGTTTACCACCTACTTTCTCTTTGTAAGCTGCAATGTATTTTTCTACTCTTTCATCAAATTTACTCATAATGTTACTGATCGATTTTTAATTAATAATTATAAATGTATGCATTAAAAGTAAAGCTTTAATTTCTATTTTAAAAATTTAAAGTAATCTAGAAGAACGGTGTCATTAATCCGTCTAGGTGTAAAAATTTCTAGTAACTGAGGCTGATCGTTGTTAGATGTAAATGTTTGGTACGCTTTCGCGAAAGCGGACTCATCATGAATACATTGATAATTGAAACCGTGCATATGGCATAGATGTACAGCGGTAAGTTGATGCTGAGTCTCAAAATAAGTGTCAAACTCGTTAGTATCCTTATGTCCAGGTAGAATTCTGAAAATACCGCCACCAGAATTATTGATAACGATTATTTTAAAGTTATTAGGTATATAGTTATTCCATAATGCATTAGAATCATAAAAGAAACTGAGATCACCAGTGATAAAAACTACAGGTTTATCGCTAGCTATAGCCGCTCCTATTGCTGTACTGGTACAACCATCAATACCGCTGGTACCACGATTAGAGAATACCACATGACTTGCATTCATTTTAAATAATTGTGCATAGCGTATGGTACTGCTATTGCCCAATTGTAAAACTATATTATCTGGAAGAACGTTGAAAAGCAATTCAAAAACCTTAAAATCAGACCATGGCATTTTATCAAAATATTGCCTTCTCTTAATTAAATAATCTTTAAAATGGTCTGTCCATCGTTTTTGATAATCGCTGTCTACATGTTCTTTGGGCAATTGTGCAATCCAGTGCTGTGGCTTTACCTTAATATGGCCTGCGAGTTTAAAAAAAGTATCATAAGCCCTACGTTTACCGACGTGGTAATGCACTTTAGTTTCAAATCGTCTTAAATATTGCTTGATCTTTTTAGAAACGATCATGCCGCCTATAGTAACTACCAGATCAGGTTGCAGATCTTTTATCTGGTCATCATGTTTTTCTATAGGAGCAATTAACGTGTCAATTCCCCATATGATATTATCATGAACAACGTTACTACTTACCTCGCTCATTACTAAAACACTAGGATCGCTAGTTAAAATATCTAAATCTTCCTTATTAAATACCGGAGGATTTAAGGTCGCTAGAATAACTAATTTCCTTTTGGCTTTTTTCCATTGCTCAATAAAACTATCAGGAATAATGCTTGATTCTTCTTTAAGTAAATCTATAATTTTGACTTCTAGCGATGGTTGATCTACTTTATTATATAAGGGCTCTTCAAAAGGTATATTGATATGCACTGGACCATGCTGTGATATAGATGTGTTTATAGCTCTATTAATCAATCGTTCATTAGTTGCGATTCCTTCTTGATCGTCAATTGAATTTATGACTTCTAATTGAGTATCAAACAGGATATGATTTGCAAAAACATGTTGTTGTCTTATAGTTTGTCCGTCGCCTATATCTATCTTATGTGAAGGTCTATCTGCACTGAGAATAATCAGAGGGATTTCAGAATAGAAGGCCTCAGCAATAGCAGGATAATAGTTAAGTAACGCACTTCCACTGGTGCAAAGAGTTGCAACAGGCTCCTGTAGTTGTTGTGCTATACCTAAAGCCACATGTGCCGCACAACGTTCATCTACAACACTATAACAATTAAAGAACTCATTTTCTGAAAATCCTATTGTCAATGGCGCATTTCTAGAACCAGGTGATATAACAATATGTTTAACACCTCTTTCTTTACATAAAAGAATGACTTGTTGCGCGTGTAGAATTTCTGGATACATATGTTAACAAAGGTACTAGCCAATTCAATTACCGGCAACTTCCTTAACAGCTTCTTACCAAAAATGTCTAGCACAGAATATGGGAAAATATCGCAATACAATAAAAAATCTTTACAAAACGATAAGATATTTCTTGTGATTCTAATTACAAACCTTTTTTATCACTAATAAAATCAATAATATACACCATCAAAAAGCACTTAGACTATTCAATAAGTCTCTTTATCTAGAAAACTAGTTATTTCAAAAACTTAAAAAGAACTTTTAGAAAATCAATATTGTTTATTTAAAATATTATGTCGATCTTTAAAATTCAATTAAGAGATCCAACCTATGATTATATTTAAATACCTTGTTTTTTATTCGTTTGTAGGAATATATCAAAGCGCCATAATTACTAAGGCTACATTTAGTAAAATCGTCTCTTATTTTAGAACACTTAATGAAAGCCGTAATGAACAAGGACAAGTTGTAGGATTTAAAACAACCTTATTAAGGACCGCTTTTAGAAGCATCCTGTAATTTTTTTCATCACAGTAATTTTTTCATTGTAAGCAGTTTTTGAACTGTTTCCTCGTATTCAAGTATGGGATCGCTCATTGCCGTTATCCCACCACCTACATAAATATTTACCTCATCTTGATGCAACTGCATACATCTTAAGTTAACATAGTAGCTTGCTTCATTTTCTTCTACAATCCCTAAATATCCAGTATAAAACGATCGGTCATAACCTTCTACTTCTTTAATATATTCTTGAGCAATACTCCTAGGCAAGCCACAAACAGCTGGAGTAGGATGCAGCGCCTCTATGTAATCTTCTTTTCTATATGGATTAATTGATGCTGTAATTTCAGTCTTTAAATGAATTAAGTTTCCAGCTTGTGCAGTCATTACTTTTGATTGATGTAAATCAGTAACGCCTACATTTTGTAAATTTTCTACAATAAAATTAGTTACTAATTCTTGTTCTTCTTTTTCTTTTTCTCCCCAAATATGGGTATGATCAGGATTAAAAACAGCTGTCCCAGCTAGTGACATCGTTTGCAGTTTTTTACCATTTATTGCTGCTAGAACTTCTGGTGTTGCGCCCATCCATTTACCTATTTTAGGATGATAGAAAAAGTAACAATTTGCTGAAGGATATTCATCTAAAAGTGATTCTAAAATTACAAGATCTGTTTTACTTTTTGGAAAGGTTTGCACTCGTGAAAGAACAACTTTTTTGACTATAGAATTCTTAAGCATATTGACAGTTTTACCCACCATATGAGTATACCTCAATTTCTCATTTTCATTTATAAGATCAGTAGTTTTTGTAAATTTTGACGTGACTAAATTTGAATTATTCCACTTAAACTCTTTATACTCTTCAGATAATATAAAAACCTGATCTTCTGATTTTTCAAATTTTGATAAAACAGCATAAGTCATATTGTCAGGTGCCGTTTTATGCCATTTTTGATCCTTTTGAGAAATGACACGTACTACGCTTTGGTTTGCCTTTTTAAGTAACAAAAAAGGAAGTTCCTTGTGAAGTAAAATTTGCAGGTATGAGAGTAA
>CAZBCH010000117.1:0-5703 GCA_964490235.1 uncultured Flavobacteriaceae bacterium
CTACAACCGTAAATGTTCAAGAAACCTGGCAAGGTAGATTGATAATTGATCAATAGATTTTTATTGATTCCGCTTTCGCGAAAGCGGACATAAAAAAGCTCCTCAATTTTAAATAATTGAGGAGCTTTCTATACTAGTGGAAATTTAACTATTTTAAAACGATAGGAAGTTCAGTTCTATATTTTCCCCATCCCGTTTTTAAGTGAACGGTGTTATCTTTATTAGGAGAATACATGGTGATACTTAATTGTTCAAGACTTTCACTATCCATAGTTACAGGAACAGAAACTGTTACTACATCAAGTTCTGGCTTGTGAGAATAATTTCCCCAACCGTCATTTTCTGAATTGATATGGAACGTCCATTCTTTTTCTGTAGGAGTTACTACGATAGAATAACGACCAGCTTTAACTAGTTTATCGCCTATCATTGCGTCTTGCATCAACAAAAGCTCTGTACTTTCATTAGCACCCAATCTCCAGGACTTACCGTAGACAGTAATGCCATCTTTTTTCTTATCTTCAGTAGTAAAAATGTTTCTATCATTTAAGCTAGGTCTGCCATAAAGAACTCTAATTTTAGGCTCAGTCACACCTTTTCTAAAGGCACGTTTTGCAGCATCTGCAGGAAAGAATGCAGCGTCCATTGGGCTTTTATCTACAGGACTAAATTCTTGTGCGAAAAGCGATGAAGTAGATAAAATTACAGCAAGTAATAAAATGTATTTTTTCATGATATAGTTTTTAATTTGGTTTAAAAATAGACACTACTTATCACGAAAACTTCACTTTAACAATAATCTATGATTCGGTTTTTTGAAATTCTGTTTTGTAAAGCATCAATCCGCTGGATGGTGCGATGTGAGAAAGATGTATTTTTTTACTGCCATCCAGTGTTTCTTGGAACTCTTGTAAACTAAGTTTATGCATTCCTAAATCAAACAGCATACCCATCATCAAGCGTACTTGATGACGTTTAAATCCTGCTCCTTTTACTCTGAATACAAAACTTTCTTCAGGAAAAAAGTTAGCCGTAAACAGGTCGTTTTTTTCAATCAAGCAACTTTCTACCGTTAAAGTGGTCTCTGTAGTTTCAGATGGTTTATAAGTGTAGGACCAGAAGTCATGAGTTCCTTCAAATAAACGAGCTGCTGTTTTCATAATTTCTATATCGAGCTCGCTTTTCATATACACCATTATAGAAGCACAAAATGGGTGGAATTTTTCTCCATGCGAAAAGAGATAAATGTATTCTTTAATTTTTGGCGCTTGTATAATATTGAAGTCCTTATTTGTCTTTTTAATTTCTAATGCTCTGATGTCACTAGGTAAATTCTGATTAAAATCTGCTAGGAATGATTCTACTTCTAATTCCTGAGAATCGTCTAGGAATAATTCAATCCAGGTTTCATTTACCGAAACCTTAGCATCTGTTCTTCCAGCGGCAAGAACTTTAAAATTAGGGTGATCAAAAACGTAACGCAAGGTCCTCAAGACCATACGTTCAACCGTTGGGATATTGTTGGGTTGTTTTTGCCAGCCATGAAATCTAAAACCTAAGTATTGCAACTTGATCAGGAAAAACTGACGGTTATTTTGAGCAAAAGGTCCTGGATTCATGAATATAAAGTGAGGTCAAATTTAGTTATTTCTCACCATTCCACTCAGCATAGAACTGATCTAAGAAATCCTGCATAAAGTAGTGACGCTGCTGTGCTATTTTCTTACCGGTTTCGGTATTCATTAAGTCTTTAAGCAATAACAGTTTTTCATAAAAGTGATTGATAGTAGGAGCAGTACTGTTTTTATACTGTTGCTTAGTCATATTCAAATCTGGAGCAATCTCAGGATCATAAATAGCCCTGTTTTTAAAACCGCCATAGTTAAAAGTACGCGCAATTCCTATAGCGCCTATCGCATCCAGTCTATCGGCATCTTGAACGATGTCCAGTTCTATGCTGGTAAATGATTTGCTTTGATGACCACCTTTATAAGAAATGTATTTGATGATATTTTCTACATGAAGAATTACATGTTCTGGAACTTCAAGAGACTCCAGAAACTCTCGTGCTACTTTCGGGCCTACTGTTTCATCGCCATCGTGAAATTTTGAGTCGGCTATGTCGTGAAGAAGTGCTCCTAATTCTACGATACCGCGATCACATTCCTCGTTTTTAGCTATTAATTTGGCATTTTTCCATACACGTTCTATATGGAACCAGTCGTGTCCACCTTCGGCATCTTGTAACTGTTGCTTTACAAACGCTACGGTTTTGTCTATGATTAGTTGTTGGGTCATTGGGTAAAAATAGGTAGCTTTTTTGTTTCGCTTTCGCGAAAGCGGAATTAATTACAAATTCTAAGACCATTTATTATAATCGATATAAACGAAATAAAACTTTCAATAATTATTGAAAGTATAAAAAGTAGTTGTATATTTGGGTTATGAAATTAGAAGAAGGAAGATCAAAATTTATTCAGGCTTGGGGTTCTTTAGGAAGCTCTTGGGGAATATCTAAGTCCATGGCGCAAATACATGCACTGTTGCTTTCGCATCCTAATGGATTAAGTACGGACGAGATCATGGAAGAAGTACAGCTTTCTAGAGGTAATGTTAATACAAACGTGCGCGAGTTGATCAACTGGAGACTTGTAAGAAAAGAAACTGTACTTGGTGAACGAAAAGAGTATTTTGTGGCACTTCATGATGTATATTCCATTGCCCAAAATATTATGGAAGAGCGTAAAAGAAGAGAGCTGGAACCAGTGAGACGATTACTTAATGAGCTCAAAGCTGCCAAACTTGAAGGAAACAAAGAAGAAATAGAGCACTTCCAGACCTTACTTTCTGATCTATCAGACTTTGTGAGCCAGATGGAAAACTTAACCAATTTAATGACTAAAATAAATAGTAACAATTACATGAAAAAGCTGATCAAAGCGATCTCATAGCTTTTTTATTTCAATCAAACTTTCAGTTTTTATTGAAAGTTCTAAAACTATAAATTATGAAAAATCTCTTTAACCTTAATATTTTACTTCTATTGATATGGGTACTTATGATAATTATTGATCCTGTATATAGTTTTTTAGGTTTTGTAATTCATGGATTTATTCAAGTTGGAATGAGCTTATTTATGATACTCAAGAATAATTACAATAAGGAAATTAAACAATTAGGTGTTATACATTTCATTGGATCTTTAGTAGCATGTATTCTCATTTTTACAATTGGCATTCATTTAAAAGCATGGCTTTCAGTGATAGGCTTATTGATGGCAATCATTCTCTTTTTTCTTTCTATTTATAGTACCTATAAATGTAAACCATCAAATAAAATTTAAGAATATTTCAAAATACCAGCTTACTAAATAGTTAACGTTTCTTATCTCTAATTTATAAAATCTCAATACCATGATCGCAAACCACAAATTACTCATCGACCAGAATTGTCCCATGTGCAACATTTATGGCAAGACATTTAAAAAGTTGAATATGTTAGATCAAGATTCCATCACGCCCTATCAAATAGTAGGTGAAGAGCTTACTTGTAAGATCGATATGCATCGTGCCCAAAACGAAGTCGCACTGCACGATACCGTTACAGGAAAAACGATTTACGGTTTGGATTCTATGATAGAAATATTTGCTCAAGGCAAAAACTGGATCAAGAAGCCATTGCTATTTCCGCTAATATATCTGCCTTTAAAACAACTATATAAATTCATTACTTATAATAGAAAAGTTATTGCAGGTAATACACCAAGTCCAGAAGAAGATAGAGTTTGCGAGCCAGACTTTAACTACTTCTATCGCACGCTTTTTATCGTGTTAACAGCTTTGTTTACCGGTTTAGTGCTCAACTCTTACACAAGTCACATTACGAACTATTTTGGTTTTACAACACCTTGGTTTGTGGAATATGTAATCTGTTTTGGTCAGATTGTTTGGCAAGGAACTATGATTTTACTATGGTCTCGCAAAAATAGTTGGGATTATTTAGGAAACATGAGTGCAGTTTCCACTCTTGGAGGGATTCTTTTATTGCCAGTATTACTCCTCAATTCATTGTTTGACTTCTCAGGAATCGTGTTTCTATGCTACTTTTTGATTGTAGTAGGAATCATGTTATTAGAACATTTACGCCGCTGCAGTAATATGAATCTCGGTTATCTGCCTACAGTTTCTTGGTTATCTTTCCGTACCGTTGTTTTAGGAATCATCATAATCACATTCTCATGAAAAAGATTGTTATCGCTGGTGGAACCGGCTTTTTAGGAATTGCTCTCAAGGATTATTTTGAGCAAAAAGGGTTTGTTGTAGTTACGCTTTCGCGAAAGCGGAATAAAGACACCACTTACTGGAACGGTAAAGATCTAGGAGAGTGGACCAAACATCTAGAAGATGCTGAGGTGTTGATCAATCTAGCGGGAAAATCAGTAGACTGTCGTTATACCGATGAGAATAAAGCTGCCATTTTAAGTTCCCGTATTGACAGCACACGCGTATTGAATCTTGCGATGGAACAAGCTATAAATAAACCAAAAGTATTTCTTAACGCAAGCACAGCAACTATTTATGTACATTCGGAAACGACTATAAATATAGAAGAAAATGGTGTCATAGGAGATGATTTTTCTATGAATATTGCTAAATCATGGGAGAAGGAATTCTACGCTACTGAAATACCTGGTGTGCGTAAAATTGCACTACGTACATCTATTGTTCTAGGTAAAAATGGTGGCGCATTTCCAAAACTAAAAACCATTACCAAATTAGGAATGGGCGGCAAGCAAGGTCGTGGCGACCAATTCATAAGCTGGATTCATATTGATGATTTTTGTAAAGCCATAAATTTTTTGATAATCTCTAACTTGTCTGGATCGGTAAACATCACTGCGCCAAATCCTGAAATCAACAAAAGTTTTATGCGTTATTTACGCAAACAGTTAGGTGCTTCTATAGGTATATCACAACCAGTCTGGCTACTGGAATTAGCCAGCACTATCATAAAAACAGAAACCGAATTGTTGCTTAAAAGCAGGTACGTTTATCCGCAGCGATTGCTAGATGCTGGTTTTAACTTTGAATATGAATGGGTTGAGGAGTGTTTGACCGAACTAATTTAATTTTCCACTCTTCTTATACTCCACATAAAAATCTTCAATGATATCAAATTCTGAGTTCTTTGAAGGTAGTTCCAACTTTTGAGTTTCAGTTGATGGTGTGATCCATATTTTTTTACCGTCTATCATAATTTGAATAGGCATTTCAAAATTATCTACCACATAAGACCATCTGTACTGCATTTTATTTTTATCGATCGTATATTCAAAAATAGGTATACGTACGTCTCTCAGGTATTGATCAAAAACCGATTGAAGATCAAGTCCCATTTTATCGGCAATGTAGTTTTCTATTTGAGCTGTGGTAACAGTTTGATGGTAAAACTCTGAATTTAGGCCGCGTAAAATTTCTCTCCATTTTTCATCATCATTAGTTATGGTTCTTAAAGTGTGCAATAGATTTGCGCCTTTGTAATACATGTCGCCAGAGCCTTCGTGATTCACGTCATATTGTCCTATCAATGGTCTGTCATTTCTTATACTGCGACGTGTCCCTATTACATATTCAGATGCTGCATTTGTGCCGTAATGATAGTCTAGAAATAAGCTTTCGCTATAAGCTGTGAAACTTTCATCAA
>CAZBCH010000118.1:0-3606 GCA_964490235.1 uncultured Flavobacteriaceae bacterium
CTGTATGTTCCTTCTTGTTCTACAGGGTTTTGTGTTGCAAATACTAAAAATGGAGCATTTAAATCATATTCTTTGCCGTCTATCGTCACTTGACGCTCTGCCATAGCTTCAAACAATGCTGCTTGTGTTTTTGCTGGTGCACGGTTAATCTCGTCTATCAAGATAATATTTGAAAAAATAGGACCTGGCTTAAATTCAAACTCGTTTTCTTTCATTGAAAAAACTGATGTTCCTAGAATATCAGAAGGCATCAAATCTGGAGTGAATTGAATACGAGAAAAATCTACTTGCATCGTTTTTGCAAGCAATTTTGCAGTAACTGTTTTTGCCACACCTGGAACACCTTCAATTAGGGAATGCCCATTTGCAAGAATAGAAACAATTAGTAAATCGATCATTTCCTCTTGTCCTACGATTACCTTACGCAATTCGGTTTTGATTTTATAAACTGCCGCGCTTAGGTGGTTCAAGTCCAGCCTGTTTTGAAATTGTAAGGATGCATTCTTGTCTTCTACTTGTGGTTGTTGAGATGATGGTGGTTGTTCCGCTTTCGCGAAAGCGTTATCATTACTATTCTCTTCACTTTTATGAACAAATTGCTCTTGTGCGGGCTGCTGTGGTGGCTGGCTAGCTGAATTTTCTTGCGAAGAATCCATGTTATTGTTATGAGTCGTGTCTTCCATTTCCTATTCTTTAAAAAAGTCTTGTATCTTTTTATTGAGTTGTTTTAATTCGTAATCACTGTGTACTGGTTTAGATCTCAAGTGATTGATATATTCTATGATGTCTTTAGTTTGCTTTTCTGGCATATTTGTTTTAACAGAAAGCCGTTTAATGAATACCTCGTCCATTTTTTCTGTATTCACAAAGTATTTAGATCTCAATTTTTCTAGGAAAAAATTGATTTTTTTATTTATGATGCCTGTTACATCACCACTCTGGAAATATAAATTTCCTATGGTTTTTGTGAATTCTACGGTACTATTTTGTAATAGATTTTCTACAGGTACTGCTCTCTGTTCTCTTTTACTTTTAAATAAAAAGTATAAAAAGACTGTAAATAAGGCCAAATACCAAGACCATTTTAATGCTGTATTAGAAAGTACAAAACGTAACGGAGATGCTACCACTCGCCTACCTGATTTCCCGTAGTCATCAAAATATACTGGGCCATCGTTTAGGTAGGAAAGAACTTCTGCGACGTATTGCTGTTTTCCTTCTTGTAGCATGTAATAATTTGTGAAAGCTATAGGATTAAGATGGTAATAAATCGCGCCGTCTCCTACTTTTACCTCGACAAAGTTCACTTGTGGTACCTGTCTGGACTTTGATTTTTCTATAGCACTTTCAATTATTGAATTTGTAGAGTCTTTCTTTTTACCTAAAAACTTATTGAGGTATCCTTTTACAGGTTCAAATGGTAACACCTCTCCTAAAACGGTAGTTCTGGTAGTATCATAACTTACAAAATGTCGATAAGCGCTACCTCTTTGATAAATATAGCTACGGTTCTCAAACTGTGGATTATTTAAACGTACTCTCACAGTATCCTGCTCATAGTACTGGTAAAAGCGATTAGATTCTAAATTTAATGAATCACCAAGTGCGCCAGTAATGCTTCTTGTAGAAACAAAAACTTTATTACCTCGCTCAGCAAATTTCATTAAGTAATCTACCTCGACTTTATCAAAACCTAAGTAATTATTAATAAAGACATAGTTAGCATTTACGTCATCTTCTTTATTCTTAAGAAAACTCACCGGATCAACTTTTACCGTTGTCACTTTATGATCTTCAAAAATATCGTCTAGTTGATCGTATAAAACATGTGCACCAAATGGAATTTTATCACCACTGGTATAACTTTCTTCCCAACTTAAAGGTGGTGGCGTGACCAACTCTGCAATGAATAACAATGCGACCAATCCAAAGAAAATATATAAGTATATTTTTGATTTCTTATCCATTAGGCTGCACGATTTTTAAGAATCTGGAATTCATTTACCGCTTCATTATAAGCGTGTTGATCAATAGCAAATTCTCCATACCATACATGGTCGTATAAATAGGATAGCTTTTTGAATTGCTCTTTATCTTGTGGATTGCTTAATTCTCTATAGTAATCTGTATTTGTTTTTTGAAAATCCCATGAAATCAACTGCTTTGCGCTAAGATTCTTTAATAATGATAAATATTGATATCGTATGGCATTTCTATAATTCCCTTCACGTTCACTATCTTGAATCATTGTTGTGAAATCGATTTCTTCAATGTGCGTATCTTCAATAGTAACGACAGTTCCCTTTTCTTTTGATTTACCAAACAATTTAGAAGCATTTTCATTGCTAACTAACCGCACTATCATATAAATGACAAGCACACCTATTATGAAATAAAACAAATAGGTTAGAATTTTAACGGTTAAGGGTGATAATGTGAATCCAAAAATATCTTGTAAGCCTTGAAGTGCCCAGCTCATAAAACGCGCAAAAATATTGCTGCTAGCACCTTGAACTCGCTCATAATTGTACTCACCACCAGAATATTCTTCCTTCAGATTTTGATCGATTTTGCGTACAGTAAGTTCTCTTGTATCATAAACACGATCTAGAGTATCTACAATTTCTACAGGTTGATCTTCAATATCTTTTATGAGGTTTTCAATTATCTGTGAACTAGATATGAATGAGCTCGCGAGAAAAATAAAGAAGAGTAAGTTTTTATAATTGTTCTTCATCTCTTGCCCCTAGTTTTGCGATACGATTTTTTAAAAATATATTGTATTTTGATTCATGCAGATTAAAATACAGATATCCTATCATGAACATGATCAAAAAATAAACTAATATCCCTGATACACTATTAAGAGCATAAAAAATAAATTTAACAATACGCAGTAATACATTTTCTTCTAACTCTACATTATCTCCACCACTATTATAACTAATAAACCATATTAACCCAGTAGGAACCAGTTGAAATAAAGCAGACATGATGTAAAGCAAAACACTTACTACAAAGGAAACTCCTATAGCTCTCCAAAATTTAGAAAATAATAAATTCCATCCTACTCCTAACGCTGCCACAGCATCTATATTCTCATCATATGCATAAGAAAACATACTTAATCCCAACCAAGTAAAGTAAGAAATCATGATCACAGGAAAGATAACTAGTGCTCCTATAATAGGAATAATTATAGCGATTACAGATGCGATTGCTACAGGAATGATGGCAATACCACCTATTAATACAATCAAAAACATACCGCCCAGCTTCTTTTTGGCATAATGAAAAACTTCTTTGGTATTTGGGTTATTAGATCGATCTCTTTCATAGATTCTCATATAACTTCCTGCAAGACAAGCGTTCACTAAAGTGACAATTAAATTGACTACTAATGCAATAGCACTGGCAGCAAAACTAGTTTCTAGAGAATTATCTAGAGCTTGATCCATATAAGTTCCAGAAGACAAAGCTATTAATGCAGACACACCTGTATCAGCGATGTAATTGGTAAGAAAAAGAAGGATAATGAAAATAAAATTATAGGTAATAAATACCTTAAACATATTTTTATGATCACCTTTAAGAAAATCAAAATAG
>CAZBCH010000119.1:0-2304 GCA_964490235.1 uncultured Flavobacteriaceae bacterium
ATTGTCAGTCTGAGCTTGTCGAAGACGTTTTTAGTTCTCGATTTCTAACTCAACTTCGACAGGCTCAGTTTGACAATGAAGTTTTTTTTTATATCTTGTTTTCTAAATCAACTTCGACATGCATGTGCTGAGTTTATCGAAATGCTTTGTTTTCAAGAATATTTTAAAGAATAAAATTGTCAGTCTGAGCTTGTCGAAGACGTTTTTAGATCTCGATTTCTAATACAACTTCGACAGGCTCAGTTTGACAATGAAGTGTTTTTCTAGCTCTCGATCTAACCGTTATAAGTAACGATTACTTTACAATTAGGGCAGTGGATCTCTTTACCTGTTTTTAAGTCCTTAGACTGAATTGATATCATTGTATGGCAGTCAGGACAAGGAATCACTGTAGAATTAACTCGCTTATCTCTAGCAAATTTTTTAAAGAGCATGATTTTTTCAGGTTCTAAATCTGTTTCTTGATCTACGCCTATTTTGTGATCGCAGTTAGAACAACTGTAGACTTCACCTTTTAAATATTTATCTATATCAATGGTGATAGAATTCTGGCATTGAGAACATAATACATTAGTAAGCATAAAGATGTTAATTGATTTTGATCAAAAATAACAATTAAAGAAGCTATTATTACCCAAATTAGGGTATCTATAAATTGCCAGAGTTTTTTCACAACCCATTTGATAAATCAAATAAATGCCACTGTTTAAAGTGTTATAGAAATGAAAATTGTACGGCTTTCTAATATCTTACTTTTAATTTTGTTGAATTATTTTAATCAATATAAATATATAGTTTAACAATCTAATTAAAGAATGATTTCTACTACTTTTAAAATTATGAAAAAAGCCACTATTTTATCCCTTCTTTTAGTCCTGGTCATAGCCTGTAAAGAGCCTACAACAGAAACAGTTGTAACTGAAGAGCCCATTAAAACAGCTCAAACCAAAGAAGACATCACAGAAAACCCATTTACTCAAAGTATAGAGAAGGCGCATCAAAAAGACTTGTTTCTAGAACATGATGCGGTACAGTATGATTTTCAGGTAAGTTTTGGTGGTAACGTTTTACTAGATGCAAAAATCACTCAAAAAACTGATGGGTCAATGGTACGTATCGATAAAGTAGACGGCACTTTTATTATTGCAAATCAAGATCAGGTTTTTGCATCTCCTGAAATTGCAAATAATCCTATGACTCGTTTTCATGCATATACATGGTCTTATTTCTTTGCATTGCCATATAAATTAAACGATCCAGGAACTTTATGGAGTGATGAAAAAGAACTCAAATTTGGAGAAAGCGACTATCCTACCGCACGTTTAACTTTTGAAAATGGAGTAGGAGATACGTCAGACGACTGGTATGTGGTTTACAAAAATCCTGAAACAGATGTACTGGCAGGAGTTGCTTATATCGTAAGTTATGGGAAAGAACTAGAAAAAGCTGAAGAAGAGCCGCATTTTGCAAAATACAATGAAATCGAAAAAGTAGGAGGAATTCCGGTGGCTACAAATTGGTCTTTTCATAATTGGAATATGCAAGACGGTTATACTGATCAGATAGGAAACGCATCTATTAAGAATGTTACATTCATAGACGATTCTAGCAATTTATTTAAAGAAGATAAAGAATCTGTGGCTGTTCCTATGCCTACTAAATAATTATATCTATTAGAATAAAAGTTGCTGGCCGTTATGAAGATCTATACCTTCATGTTCCAGCAGCTTTTTCTTTGCTTTAATTCCGCCGGCATAACCAGTTAAGGAACCATCAGCTCCTATAATTCTATGACAAGGTATGATAATAGAAATCGCATTTGCACCATTTGCACTCGCAACTGCTCTTATAGCTTTTTCATTTTTTAGCTTTCGCGAAAGCGAGATATAACTACAAGTTGTTCCATAATAAATACTTTGCAATTCATTCCAAACGCTTTTTTGAAAATCGGTTCCTATCAATTGTAAGGGAAGATCAAATTTTTTAAGATCACCTTTAAAATAGGCGTCTAATTGTTGTGCGGTTTGATCTAGCAATTTGTGATTTCCAGTACTAAATGTACTTCTTAGATGTGAATTGATTCTTTTATCGATCGCACCTCGCATCTTACGGTATTTCCAGTCGGCTAGACAAAGTTTGTTATCGTAAACGCCTAAAATCAATTCTCCAACAGGACTTTTATAACTAGAAGTTATGATGTTACTCATAACGTAGCGCCTCGATAGGATCAAGTTTTGCTGCTTTTACTGCAGGAATAACTCCAGAGAAAAAAGCAATGATAATATCTGGCAATGAAAGACTCCA
>CAZBCH010000120.1:0-14774 GCA_964490235.1 uncultured Flavobacteriaceae bacterium
AATCTAGCGAGTATCATGAACTCGCAAAAGAATACTTACCAAAAGGTCAAAGTGGTATAGTAACCTTTGGCTTGAAAGGTGGTTATGAAAGCGCAAAAAAAGTGGTAGACAGTACAAAGGTATTTTCACTACTGGCAAACATAGGAGATAGTAAATCGCTTATTATTCATCCTGCTAGTACGACGCATCAACAATTAAAAGACGAAGACCAGTTAAGTACAGGTGTTACAAAGGACTTGATCAGACTTTCTGTAGGTCTAGAAGATTTTTCAGATCTCACTGCAGATTTAGAACAAGCGTTTGCTGCGGTCGATAAAAAAATTCTTGCATAAATGGCTCAAAAGCTAAATCATATCGAGCTACCCAACTTCACACTGAAGTCTGGAAAAGTGCAGGATATTAGTGTTTCCTATCAGATTTTTGGGCGTACGTTGCATACGGCGCCCATTATTCTGGTGAATCATGCATTAACTGGTAATTCTTCAGTACATGAATGGTGGGGACAGCTTTTAGGTAGCGATAAAGCAATTGATACAAATAAGTTTACTGTAATTGCCTTAGATATTCCAGGAAATGGTTTTGATGCAAATATTGATCACTTAATATTTAATTATCAGGATTGGACGCTGGAAGATGTTGCTCATGCTTTTGTAGCAGCGTTAAACGAACTTAAAATTTGCTACATACACATAGGAATAGGAGGTAGTATAGGCGGTTGTCTCTTATGGGAAATGCTTGTGACTTATCCAGAATTGTTTGATACCATAATTCCAATTGCCGCAGACTGGAAGGCGACAGACTGGATTCTTGCAAATTGTCATATTCAAGACCGGATTTTAAATAATTCTACACAGCCTATTGAAGATGCTAGACAACACGCCATGACGTTTTATAGAACGCCACAAAGTTTCAGAAACAAGTTTAATAGAGAAAAGGAGCCAGAGTTTAAGGTAATCAACTGGTTAAATTATCATGGTCTAAAATTAAAAGAGCGCTTTACTTTACCAGCTTATCGGCTTTTAAATCATTTGCTAAGTACAGCAAATGCAGCAAAGAATTTTGATCAGAATATTTTGAAAGCAGTAGCTAAGAGCGTTACAAAAATCAGATTGATTGCGGTTAATAGTGATGGCTTTTTTACAGCTCAAGAAGATCGAGAAACTTATGAATTATTGAGTAATTATAAAGATATAGAATATCACGAGATAGAAAGTATTCATGGCCACGATGCTTTTTTAATAGAATACAATCAAGTGGAAAAATTTCTTAAGGAACAACTTGATAAGATAGAAACGCATTTTGAACCTAATAAATGCAATTAAATTAAGAAACTAATGAATACCATACATATATATTTATTCGGTTTAGGAAACGTAGGAAGTACGTTGATTGAGCAAATTCTGGAGAGTCAACAATTTTTTAGAGAAACTCAACACATTGATTTAAAAATTGTAGGACTTGCAAACAGTAGAAATGTTTTGACAAGAATATCTGGTATTAAAAATGACTGGAAGGATGTCTTTGCCCAGCAATCAGTCACTAGAGAACCAGATAGTTTTTATAAATATTCTAAAGGAGATCTTACCACAAAAATTGCTGTAGATGCAACAGCTAGTAAAGAGCTTTCTCAATTTTATCCTGAACTAGTAGAAAATGGATTTCATGTCGTAACTGCAAATAAAATAGCTAATACACTATCGCAAGATTTTTACGATCAGTTAAGAACGGTTCTCAAAGAAAAGGAATTGTCCTTTGAATATGAGACTAACGTAGGTGCAGGATTGCCTATTGTAGAGACAGTAAGAAATTTGCATAAAAGTGGTGAGCAGTTATTTGCGGTTAATGGTGTTTTTTCTGGTTCTCTAGGATATATTTTTAATCGCTTTTCTATTGAAGACATGCTTTTTTCTGACATTGTGCTAGACGCTCTTAAAAATGGATTTACAGAACCAGATCCTAGAGAAGATCTCTCTGGCAATGATGTGGCAAGAAAACTTCTTGTTCTTGCTAGAGAAACCGGCTTGAAACTTGAATTAGACGATATAGAGATTGAAAACTTAGTTATTCCAGAGCTGCGTACAGCTTCTTTGAATCAATTTATAGATCAAATTAAAAAGCTGGACAGCTCACTAGAGCTGCAAAAATCACAACTTCAACCTGACGAAGTTCTAAGGCATTTAGGCCAGCTAGATGTTTTAAATAAAACATTGAAAGTTTCATTGCAAGCTGTTAATAAGGAAAGCCCAGCAGGACAGTTGCAAGGTAGTGACAGTTTTTTTGAAATCTATTCAGAATCTTATGCTGCGCATCCACTAGTTATAAAAGGCGCAGGTGCAGGTAAAGCGGTAACCGCTCGTGGTTTACTATCTGATATTATAAAAGTGAGCAAAACTAGAAGTAAGGTTCTTACCGTTTGATGGTAGTAAAATAATATTGAGTATCTCGCTTTCGCGAAAGCGAGATAATTACTGCATTTATCGTGCAATTGTAAATGTGAAGGTAGTGTGTTTGCCTAGTTGTGACGCTACCTCAATTTCTCCACCTAATTTGTTAACCAGTTGTTTTACAGTAGACAAGCCTATTCCATGACCGCGCTGGCCATCACGATCGTATTCACCTACTGTAGAAAATAAGTCAAATATGGTGTTCATTTTGTTTTCTGGGATCCCACGACCGTTATCGGTCACTTTAAATATGTAATGAGATTCATTTAATTCCATATCTATATCAATGATCGCTTCTTTCTTATCGTTGTACTTAATACTATTACCTATTAAATTCAAGAAAATTTGTTCTAGAGCAACACGATTACAGTGTATAGGTTGATTAAATTCTGGTAGATTTATATCGCAATGATGCTTTATGTTTATAAGCTCTATGATGTTTTCTAAAAGGTCGTTTAAATCAAAGTTTTTACGATCGTCTACATCATAAGAAGAACTTTCATAATGAGCTAATATATTAGTTATATAGTCGCTTAACGATAGGGAAGACTGTTTAAGATAGCTTAAATATTTTTTTCCGGGCTCATCTATAATTTCAGCATATTTTTTATTTAAAAGGTCTGAGGTAACGATAAGGTTTGCCAGTGGCATTTTCATATCATGTGATACAGTACCTGCAAAATCTTTTAGTAAATTATTATGTGTAGCAAGATGCTTTTTAGACTCTTGCAATTCGTCATTAAGAACATGTAGTTTTAATAACTCTTGTATTTGTTCTGCTAGATTAACTAAGCTTTTTCTTTGTTTTTCGTCTAGAAGTTTAGGTTTATTATCCAGCACACATAAGGTTCCTAAAGGAAAACCAGAAGGATCTACTATAGGTACTCCAGCATAAAATAGTATAGGATTATCCTTGTCATGAACAAGAGGATTATTTTTAAATCTAGGATCTTGTAACGCATTGGGTATCTCCATGAGCTGGTCAGGATTGAGGATGGAGTGAGCACAAAAACTTACGTCTCTAGGTGTTTCACATACGGTTATTCCCACTTTAGATTTAAACCATTGTCTGTTTTCATCTACCAGAGAAATGACAGCATTTCTAGTACCACATATATAAGACGCTAATTCTGTTATATTATCATATTGCTGCTCGGGAAGTGAATCTAGAATAGCCATACTTTTGAGCGCACTAAGTCTAGCTTGTTCGTTTTTAGGAAGGACTGCTGCGATCATAAGTTTAAGTAGATATAAGTTTTAACAATTAGATGTCTGTTAAAACAGATTGTAAAGATACTAGTAACGGATTGAAAGCAAACAGGTTATAGATGACTATTCGATAATCTACACTTTTATAAAACGGGATGATTAGCAACTTTATAATTTTCCTGCCTCATCTTCACGTAGGAATTCAACCTTTAAATTTGAATGTATTGTAAATTTTAAAAGTTGTTTCTCACAATAATCTTTTAATAATCAATAAGATTCATTTTTGATTTAAGTCTATATTTTGTAGGAAAAATGATACGTAAAAACGGTGTTATTCTTTAAAGTAGTAATCCTAGACTATTTTAAAGACACACCGTTTATCGATGAATTAAATTAATTTGTTTGATTTTGTAGAGTTTTAATCTCTTTTTTCAAATTATTTATTTGCTGTTGCTGCTCCTGAATAGATTTTACAAGAATAGGTATCAATTGACCGTAATCCACAGCTAGAGATTTTTCTTCATTTGTTGCTTCATCTACAATGGAAGGTAGTTGTTCTTTAAGTTCTTGAGCAATAAAGCCATATTGCAATTTATTGTCCTTGTCATTGATGTACTGATATTGATATGTTTTGAGAGCAAGAACAGTGTCTAGGCCAGGCTGCATAACTGTAATGTTTTTCTTTTTTCTCTTATCTGAAACTCTAAAAGCATTTTGAAAGTAAAAGTTATTCCAGGCATTACCATTTCTACCTAAATCTTTTACCGCATCCAAGACAGGAAAATGAGCAAAATCACTAAACATATAATCTGCATTTGTATTACCACTACTTCCTATATTAATTCTCAAACCACCATTTACATCATTGTCGTTTGTATGAACTCCTTGAGTATAGACACGTCTAAAATGCCTGCTAAAAATCCCTAGATCGTAACCTGTCGTATTTGTATTATCTAAAGAATTAACGGCTGGATAAAACTGATTGTTATCCATAATCAGTTTCTGATTTCCAGAAAACGAATAAATAAATGTCCCATTATTGTTAGAAGAATTGAGATCTAGATTTCTACTATTTTGGGTGATTTCAAAATTATCACTGCCTCTCTCTATTTTAATACCTTGACCATTTCTAGCTGTTGAAATGTGTAGCAGTTGATTTGCGTTATTTTCACCTATTCCCACATTACCATTAGTCTTTACTCGCATTCTTTCCTCTGTATTTGTTGCGATAACTAGATCCTGATTGTCCCATGTGCCCAAAAAATGCTGGCCATTGTTTGTGCCAGCCTCTGTGCCTAAATTCCCTGTAGTTTTCCAGAAAAAATTAGGCTCTGGATTGTTAACATTATTATTTGCTGAAGAGTTAAGTGGTTGCCATAACACTCCATTCCAAAAGTAAAAACCAGTACCAGAAGTAGTGTTTGTATTATAAACTAGTAAACTCTCCTCCATTATGCCGGTAATAGGAGCTGATGTATTTAAATCTTCGATGTCAATTCTAGGGATTAAAAGACCTTTGTCTCCAGCGTCGCTTTGAATGTCTAATAAAGAGCTACTAGATGGTGTTGAAGTTCCTATTCCTACTTGAGCAACAAGTGTCGCAGAAAATAAGCTAAATAGAATAAATGTTTTCATTGGGGTTGATTTTAGTGAGATACGTTTACTCACCACCTCTAGTTGTTAATGAAAAGTTAACTATTGCGATTTACATGTCGTAGATAATACCAGAATGTAGTAGATTTGAATATGCTATCACGTAAAACTAAATATGGTATTAAAGCGCTTACCTATCTAGCGCGATTAGAAAATAAAGTTCCCACCTCTATTGCTACAATTGCAGATGCCGAGAATATACCGCATAAGTTTCTGGAAGCTATTCTTCTAGAGTTGCGAAAGAACAGTATTTTAGGCAGTCGTAAGGGTAAAGGTGGCGGATACTATCTAATGCAAGATCCTAAAAAAATTAGAATGTCCACCGTACATCGCATCTTAGAAGGCCCTATAGGAATGTTACCTTGCGTAAGTCTTAATTGTTACGAAAAGTGCGAAGATTGTGAAGACGAGGATGCTTGTGCTGTGAATAAATTAATGATCAAAGTAAGAGATAATACTCTTGAAGTTTTAGAAAATCAAACTTTAGAAGATTTATCGTAAATTTGCATATCTATGTAACATTCATAATTCGAGGTGAATAACTCCAAAATTTAATAAAAATAAAAATTACTCTTATTATCCTATAGGTGTTGTAGGGTTTAAATAAAGTATATATATTTGTACCGTTAAGTTTTAACGAATAGTTTTGGATAGGTCACCCAATGCGAGATGTTTACGATATTAAGATGGGCTGTTTTCTTATTTTAACCTCTCGCGGTTGGCCGTTCAAAAAAAGTGCTCTTCTAATTTCATTACTTTTATACATTATCGCTTTTGCAGGCGCGATTTATCATTAATCAATATCTTACCATTTTCTTAGCAATAGATGATTAAAATCATTTGTTTACCTGCCTTTTCATAACGACCTTTGCATAACGCTAATTTGTTAGCCTTAAAGTTGCTATGACTCAAGATATGATTACTACTGATATATTAATTATAGGTGCTGGACCTACAGGATTATTTACCGTTTTTGAAGCTGGATTATTGAAGTTGAAGTGCCACATTATTGATGCACTTGCACAACCTGGTGGGCAATGTTCTGAGTTATACCCTAAAAAACCTATATATGACATTCCTGGTTTTCCAGAAGTGTTAGCAGGCGATCTTGTTGATAATTTAATGAAGCAAATTGAGCCTTTCCAGCCAGGTTTCACTTTAGGGGAGCGTGCTCAAACTATTGATAAACAAGACGATGGGTCTTTTATTGTCACTACCAGCAAAGGAACTCAACATCATGCAAAAGTAGTTGCGATAGCTGGTGGCTTAGGTTCTTTTGAACCGCGCAAACCAGCTATCGACGGGATAGAAAAGTACGAAGATAATGGACTTGCCTACATGATTAAAGATCCTGAGGTATATCGTGATAAAAAAGTAGTTATTGCTGGTGGTGGAGATTCTGCACTAGACTGGTCTATTTTTCTTGCAGATGTTGCGGCTGAGGTGACCCTAGTGCATAGAAGAGAAGAATTCCGTGGTGCGTTAGATAGTGTAGAAAAAGTACAAGACCTTGTGGACGAAAAGAAAATAAGACTAGTAACTCCTGCTGAAATTCTTGACATAAACGGCGAGGATAAAGTAGAGTCTGTTTTATTACAACATAATGACGAAGCCAAAAGGATGGAAGTTATCGAGTGCGATGCTTTTATACCGCTTTTCGGTCTGGCTCCTAAATTAGGACCAATTGCAGATTGGGGCTTAGAAATTGAAAAAAACGCCATCAAAGTAGACAATACGTTAGATTATCAGACTAATATTCCTGGAATATATGCAATAGGAGACGTGAATACGTATCCAGGGAAATTAAAGCTAATTCTCTGCGGTTTTCATGAAGCTACGTTAATGTGTCAAAGTGCTTACCAGCGTATCTATCCAGATAAGCGTTATGTAATGAAATACACCACAGTCGGTGGTGTAAATGGTTTTGATGGTTCTCGCAAAGAAGCCGAAAAAGCAGTAGTCAAGAAAATAGGAAACCACTAGAATGGAAGACATTAACATCACTATTATCGATCGTGAAGGAATAGAGCATAAAGTTCTCGCACCTACTGACATGAATATGAACCTTATGGAAGTATGTAAATCTTACGATCTTCCTGTGCAAGCAGTTTGTGGTGGTATGGCTATGTGTGCCACTTGTCAGTGCTACATCATAAGCGATCATGATCTAGGAGAGCGTAATGATGACGAAGAAGCCATGCTTTGGGAAGCAGAAAACGTTAAAGATAATTCACGATTAGGTTGCCAGATTCCTATTACAGAAGACCTAGATGGATTGATCATTGAATTGGCTCCAGAAGATTGATTGTAATTACTTTTAACATCTCTTAGTCTACAAATTTTAAAAACCAGATGTCAGTTCGGCGGGCGTAGTCGATAACGGCCATTTACAATAATCTTGAACTATCAAACTGTAATGTTTTGTTTCTAATCATCAAGACATCACTAAATTTATTTGCATAAGAAATTTCTGTAGTCCATATTTGTTATGTTCTTTTAAATTATGACGTTATAAAGAAAGGTTGAGGGATTAGACCCATTGAAACCTTGGCAACCCTACAGTTTTGTAGAAGGTGCCTCATTCTACCACCATTTTTAGTGGACAGATAACAATTCGATTCTTAAAAATCCATCCTTTCTTTTCCACTATTTACTTTTTGTTCTCGCTTTCGCGAAAGCGGAACAGAACTAAATACGTATCTACTTTATAATTTTCTAGTTTATAATTTTCTAGAATATAATAGCAAACTCTTAAAAGTTTGCTTTAATGAAAAGAAAAAATGAAGAAAGAATCTATTTACGATGCGGTGAAAAACAGAATTCTTGTGCTCGACGGAGCAATGGGAACCATGTTGCAAAAACATAAATTTGAAGAGAAAGACTTTAGAGGCGATCGTTTTAAAAATCATCCATGCGATGTAAAAGGAAATAACGATTTACTTTCCATCACACAACCAGAAGCTATAGCAGCAGTCCATAGAGCCTATTTTGAAGCAGGAGCAGATATTGTAGAAACTAACACATTCTCTGCAACCACTATTGCTATGGCAGATTATGAAATGGAATTTCTCGTGGATGAACTTAATGAACAAAGTGCGATTATTGCAAAACAAGTGGCCGACGAGTTTACAGCTCTTGAGCCTCACAAACCTAGATATGTCGCAGGCGCGATCGGTCCAACTAATAAAACAGCCAGTATGTCTCCAGATGTTAATGATCCTGGTTATCGTGCCATAACCTTTGACGAATTAAGAATTGCTTACAAGCAGCAAGCAGCTGCGCTCGTAAAAGGTGGCGTAGATATTTTACTAGTAGAAACCATATTTGATACCTTAAACGCAAAAGCAGCATTATTTGCCATTGAGGAATTAAAAGAGGAGCTAGGTAAAGATATTCCCATAATGGTAAGCGGTACAATAACAGATGCGTCTGGTAGAACTTTAAGTGGTCAGACAGCAGAGGCTTTTTTGATTTCAATTGAACATATTCCTTTATTGTCCATAGGCTTTAATTGCGCGCTCGGTGCAAAACAATTGACTCCTTATTTGGAATCGGTTTCTAGTAAATCAAATTATGGCATCAGTGCTTACCCTAATGCAGGATTGCCTAATGCATTTGGAGAATATGACGAGACTCCTGAGCAAATGGCATCGCAAATTAAAGTGTATTTAGATAAATCATTAATCAATATCATCGGTGGTTGTTGTGGTACATCTCCAGCACACATAAAAGCGATTGCAGATTTAGCAGCACAATACCAACCTAGATCCATCCAAAAATCTAAAACTACTGCTCATGTCTAAAGAATATCGTCCTTTAAAGTTGAGTGGTCTTGAGCCTCTTGTCATTACTCCCGAAAGTAATTTTGTAAACGTAGGTGAGCGCACTAACGTAGCTGGTTCTAAAAAGTTTCTCAGATTAATAAAAGAAGACAAATTTGATGAAGCGCTAGAAGTTGCTAGAGATCAGGTGGAGAATGGAGCTCAAATCATAGATATCAATATGGACGATGGTCTTATTGATGGAAAAGCTGCCATGGTTCGATTTTTAAACCTAATCGCTGCCGAACCAGATATTTCTAGAGTTCCTATAATGATAGATAGTTCTAAATGGGAAATTATTGAAGCAGGATTACAAGTCGTTCAAGGTAAATGTGTTGTTAACTCCATTAGCCTTAAAGAAGGTGAAGAAGAATTTATACGACATGCCAAAGCCATAAAAAGATACGGTGCCGCAGTTATAGTAATGGCATTTGATGAAATAGGTCAGGCAGATAACTATGAACGCAGAATTGAAATTGCAAAACGCAGTTATGATATTCTTGTTGAAAAAGTAAACTTTGCTCCAGAAGACATCATTGTTGACCTCAATATTTTTCCTGTTGCTACAGGAATGGAAGAGCATAAACTCAATGCGCTAGATTTTATCAATGGAACAAGATGGGTAAAAGAAAATTTACCACACGCGAGTGTAAGTGGTGGAGTGAGTAATGTGAGTTTTAGCTTCAGAGGTAATAATACCGTACGAGAAGCGATGCATAGTGCCTTTTTATTCCATGCCATCAAAGCAGGAATGAATATCGGGATTGTTAATCCTGCATTGTTAGAAGTCTATGACGATATTGATAAAGAATTACTAGAACATGTAGAAGATGTTTTATTAAATAGAAAAGAAGATGCCACAGAAAGACTACTAGATTATGCCGAGTCGGTAACTCAAACTGTAAGAGTTTCTAACATTGATAACAGCTGGCGCAAATTACCTTTACAAGATCGCATTACTCGATCATTGGTTAAAGGAATCGATGCTTTTATTGTAGAGGATGTAGAAGAAGCCCGATTATCTGTAAACAGACCTATTGAAGTGATAGAAGGCCACCTCATGACTGGTATGAATGTAGTCGGAGATTTATTCGGTAGCGGGAAAATGTTTTTGCCTCAAGTAGTAAAAAGTGCTCGTGTAATGAAACGTGCCGTGGCATATTTACTACCTTTTATTGAAGCTGAAAAAGATGGGAAATCAAATACAAATGGAGTTGTTTTAATGGCAACCGTAAAAGGTGATGTGCATGATATTGGGAAGAATATAGTTTCGGTCGTCTTGGCTTGTAACAATTACGAGATTATTGATTTAGGAGTTATGGTACCGCCAGAAAAAATTTTAGATGCTGCCATAAAACACAAGGTAGATATCATCGGTTTGAGCGGTTTGATTACGCCATCACTGGACGAAATGGTTTATCTCGCCAAAGAAATGAAACGTCGCAATTTTAAAGTTCCGCTCATGATAGGTGGCGCAACGACATCGCGTGCTCATACCGCTGTAAAAATCGATCCAGAGTACGATTGCACTGTAGTTCATGTAAATGATGCAAGTCGTGCGGTAACCATTGCTGGAGAGATTATTGAGAAGAAAGATGGTGGTCATCTCGCTTTCGCGAAAGCGAAAAAAGAAGAATACACTAAACTAAGAACTGACTTTTTAGGAAGAGCCAAGAAAAAAGAATTTTTAAAATTAGAGCAAGCTCGAGAGAACAAATTGGCTTTAGACTGGAATAACTTTGAAGCTGTTAAACCAGAAAAATTAGGCGTTCACACTCTTGAACGGATTGATTTCAATGAGTTGAAAGACTACATCGATTGGTCGCCATTTTTTAGAAGCTGGGATTTACACGGTCGCTATCCAGATATTTTAACTGATGAGGTCGTAGGCGAGCAAGCGACAGAACTTTTTAAGGATGCTCAAGAAATGCTTTCTCAAATCATTGAAGAGAATTGGCTTGAAGCAAAAGCTGTTTATGGACTTTTTCCAGCTAATACAATCAATGATGACGACATTAAAATTACCAGTGATCGAGAATATATTTTCAGAACTCTAAGACAACAATCCAAAAAAGCAGCTGGTAAACCCAATATTGCTTTAGCAGATTTTATCGCTCCACAATCAATTGATAAGCAAGATTATATAGGAGCATTTTGCGTTACAACAGGATTTGGTGTGGCAGAAAAAGCTCAAGAATTTGAAAAGGATCATGACGATTATAATTCCATCATGCTCAAAGCCCTAGCAGATCGATTTGCTGAGGCACTTGCCGAGTATTTACACATGAGAATACGTAAAGAATTCTGGGGTTATGCCAGTGATGAGAATCTGGCCAATGACTCTTTAATTAAAGAAGAATACAAAGGCATACGTCCAGCACCTGGTTATCCAGCTTGTCCAGATCATTTAGAGAAATTGACGATTTGGGAACTGCTCGATGTAGAAAAGCATACTGGTGTGACTTTAACAGACAGTCTTGCCATGTGGCCTGCAGCTAGTGTTTCTGGATATTATATAGGTCATCCAGAAGCAAAATACTTCGGTCTTGGGAAAATCAAGGAAGATCAAGTAGCAGATTATGCAATCCGTAAAGGTATTTCTATCGAGAAAGCCACAAAATGGCTCAATCCCAACATAGCCGATTAATAATAAGGACACTAAGCACAAAAATGAAAATTACTGAACATATACAACAGGCGACTAAGCCACTTTTTAGCTTTGAGATCATTCCGCCAGTGAAGGGAAAGTCTATCAAACAATTGTACGATAACATCGATCCGTTGATGGAGTTTAAACCGCCATTTATTGATGTAACAACTTCTCGAGAAGAGTTCATTTATCTAGAAAAAGAAAACGGATTGCTAGAAAAACGATTGACTAGAATGCGTCCAGGAACTCTTGGAATTTGTGCTTCGATACAAAATAAATATCAAGTAGATACAGTACCACATTTACTTTGCGGTGGTTTTACAAAACAAGAAACCGAGTATTTGCTTGTAGACTGTCAGTATTTAGGAATTGATAACGTCATGGCTTTACGCGGTGATGCAAGAAAAGAAGAACGTCGTTTTGAAAAGACTACAGATGGGCATGAACATGCTATTGATCTAGTAAAGCAAATTCAAAAGCTTAATGAGGGAAGTTATCTTCATGAAGTAATTGAGATCACTTGTGATGTAGATTTTTGTATAGGTGTGGCTGGTTATCCAGAAAAGCATGAGGAATCGCCGTCTATGAAAAGCGATCTTAAAAGGCTCAAAGAAAAAGTAGATGCCGGAGCAGATTATGTGGTAACCCAAATGTTTTTTGACAATCAGAAATATTTTGAGTTTGTTAAATGCGCTCGCGCCGCAGGAATTCACGTTCCTATTATTCCAGGAATTAAACCACTAGCGACTAAGAAACATTTGAACCTCTTGCCCCAAACGTTTAATTTAGACTTGCCAGAATCTCTCGTTGAAGCTGTAGAAAATTGTAAGGATAACAAGGCAGTACGTCAAGTAGGAGTCGAGTTTTGTATCGAACAATGTAAAGAACTTCTTGCAAACGATGTACCTGTGCTGCATTTTTATAGCATGGGTAAAAGTGATAATATTGAGTCTATTGCTAGAGCTATTTTTTAAGTTTAAAAGCTTTTTAGCCTTTTCATCGATTAAATTGTAAATAGGTTTAGATTGATTGATCTTTGGATACTTTTCTATCGTAGTTTCGTTTATATGTTTAAAAAGTGTTTAGGTTTATTAATTTTTCTCGCTTTCGCGAAAGCGGTTACAGCACAAACTACAGAAGAATTTCCAAAAGTAGCAACGCTAGACGCCTCTTTTTTATACGGCTCGATATTAGAACACAATCCGGATATTGCACATTTAATCACTGATCATCCCACAGGAATCTTGCTGAGCTATAATCGCAAAACCTTTGGTGAAGAAGAATGGCAGTCCAGATTTGGGTTTCCCGATTGGGGTTTTAGTGCGGCTTATCAAGACATGAAAACTTATGAGTTAGGTGAAGCCTACAGTGCTTATGCGCATTACAATTTTCATTTTTTCAATCGTAATTTTCAATTGAGAATAGGGCAAGGACTTGCTTATGTGACAAAGCCTTTTGATGAGATTGAGAATCCACGGAACAATGCCTATGGTTCTACCATTACAAGCACGACTTATCTGAATGCAGTTTACAGGAAAGAGAACATCATAAAAGGATTAGGTTTTCACGCTGGCGCAACCATTATTCACTATTCTAATGCAAATGTGCGAGCACCTAATAACTCTACAAACACTTGGTTTTTTCAGGCAGGATTGAACTATACCTTGAATAAAGATAATATTCCAGAATTTAAAATCTGGGAAAAGAAAAAATACACAGAACCCATCCATTATAATTTTGTTGCAAGAATGGGTTTTAATGAGAGTGATTATCGTGGCAGCGGCCAGTTTCCGTTTTACGACTTTTCATTCTATGCAGATAAAAGGATCAACATCAAGAGTAGCTTGAATGCAGGAACTGAAGTTTTTATAAGTGAATTTCTCAAGGAATATAGAGACTATCAGGCCAATAGTTTTCCTGAAGAAGGAATTACTGGCGATGAAAATTATCAACGAGTAGGTGTTTTTATAGGTCATGAATTGCACTTAGGAAAAACCAGTGTTTTAACACAATTCGGTTATTATGTGTACTGGCCTATTCCATTTGAATCCAGAATTTATAATAGAATGGGACTTCAAAGAAGACTTAACGATGATGTTTTTGCAAGTTTAACGCTCAAATCACATGGCGCTGCGGCCGAAGGTGTGAGTTTTGGAATAGGATATAGACTGTGAACTCGAACTCGTACTCGAAATTCAAATTTGAATAAAAAAGAATCAAGTTTGAAAGCTTATCTTAATGCAGAATCGGATTTCCTCAGGAAGGATTTAGGATAGGAAAAAGAGTTTGAAAATAAAACAATGTCAGACTGAGCTTGTCGAAGTCGGTATAAAAGTAATAGATGATTAATATATTAAATATAAAATCTCTGAAGTCGCTCAAATTGTTGTTTGTAATAGCAATTGTGATTTTTACACACGGCTGTGATTCTGAAGATGGTTTGAACTGCACTCAAGCTGCTGGTGACTTTATAGAACAAGAATTTGAGTTAGAACCTTTTGATAAGATCTTGGTTTTTGAACGTTTAAAACTGACCGTCAAAGATGGACCGGTTCAAAAAGTAGTGGTAAAAACAGGAGAGAACCTTTTAAATGATGTGGATGTTACCGTAAACGATGGAAGACTTGAAGTGATTAATAACAACGGCTGCAACCTTGTTAGAGATTACGGAATCACCGAGGTTATAGTCACATCACCAAATATTATAGAGATCAGATCCAGTACTGGCGAAGACGTTCGATCAGAAGGTGTTTTAAGCTGGAATAGTCTGACTTTACTTTCTAATGACGGTCCCGAAGAAGATTTTTACCATTCTACTGGAAATTTTAGATTACAACTTGCCGTTCAAAATTTATCTATAAACACTAATAAACTAAGCAACTTCTATCTATCAGGATCTGTAGAAAATGCCGATTTCAATTGGGATGAAGGCGATGGAAGGTTGATTGCAAATGATCTAATTATTCAAAATGCGCAGATCTTTCATCGTGGTACGGC
>CAZBCH010000121.1:0-8112 GCA_964490235.1 uncultured Flavobacteriaceae bacterium
GATTGCAAAGGTATGGTTTACAAATACCTAACAAAATTGAGAGAACATTATTCACTTTAATTAAGAAAGACTTAACAACTCGAGCGATATGATCACAAATTGTCAAAGAGTTTTTAATGATCTCGCTTTCGCGAAAGCGGAATTATAACCGGAACTAGAAATCTATAAAGGCCTATGAAATAATTAACCTTAACTATCCTACAAGAAATCTTTGAAGATAACAAAGCAATCGATTACTCACCTTCTTTATTAAAGTCATCAGGTAATTTTTGCAATTCATATTGATTATGAATGCTGATGATCGCTAGACCAAACAATACAGCCACTACAATCAAAATAGTACTGATCAAGCCATTGACTCCAAAGGAGACTCTTATCAATATGGTAGAAATGATAAAACCTGAGTTTCTTATGGTTTTATGGAATTCATGGGTGTAGAAGAACGAAATGAGTAACAATACCACATCTACAAGTATTAAAATGGTAAAAAACTCATCAAAAAACAGGGTGTTAATCGTGTCTAGTGGTGGTAGCTCATTATTAGAAAATAATATTCCTAACGACCAATTGATTAATGTATACAGCGCCATGAAGAAGAATAATGGTACTAGAATTACAGCAATCATTTTTTTCTTTTTTACAAAACGATCTATAGACGATGGCGCTTTATCCTGCAATTCTATCTTGCGTTTGCCTTGTTTTTGAAACAGATAAATTAAGAAGAACAGCAATAATGATGCGATAATGTCATAGGTAAACTGTAAATCGCCTTTGATCTCAAACCAGTTAGAAGTAAGCTCTAGGGCAGATAGGTCCTTGAACAGTTTACGTATAATGATAAGTGTAATGATCTCATATTGCTTAATGATGTAGGTAGTAAAAGACTTAGGCAAGTAATAAATCAAAAGGTACACTTCATAAATCAAGATAAATGAAAACGGTGTGTATATGGCAGATATAGGGTTCTTCAACAAATCCAGATCTTGAGAAAAGGGTAATAAATCAAAATCAATCAAATAAATGATAATGAGATGAATGAAAAAACTGATCAATGCAATTAAGAGTATCACCTTTTCAGTCTTTTTTCTCGTATCCTCAGATAGAAACTTATCAAAGAGAATAGGGAAGAGTTGTGCTATTTTGGTCATTTACAAAGTTTCTATGGATAAGAGAGTAGAACAAAGATGATTGTATCTAGATCCACTACCATTCAATAGTCGTTAAGTAATTGAAAAATAACAGGTTTAAGTGGTTTTTACAATTATTTAGCTTAGCGCACCACAGTCTTAAAATTCAATTTCTAGTCGCAGTTATAAATATGTTTGAAGCATAAAATAGAACGCACCTAAAACAAGCAGCAGGATTAAATACTACCAGTATGGATAATTGAGTATTTAAATTTGGTCCTCTTGCTGTTGTGCACGTTCATATCGCAAACGGTGCAATCCAGCATCTACAAAAAGACTCAACCCTGCATTAAAAATAATTAATGCTATTGTGCCATACCCTATCCATTGCCACCAGGCAGCACCTTCATACTTATAAAATGCGGCATCTACAATACAGCTTATTCCGGCTCCTATAAGTATTAATCCTGCTGGTGCCTGATATTTCCATCTCTTTAAATGTCTTACTGCTTTTTTGTTCATGGCAATATTTTTTTGTTGCGATAGTCTTAGATTATATATGTCGTAAAATGTAATGAAATATCGCAATTCCTTTAATTATAAATGAAAGCTGTGCCAAATTGGTTGATATGATCCTATTAAAATCACCCAAAAAACTGACCAAGCGCTGATGGTTGATTCAGCAACCATCCTGTCAGACTATTTCTAGGTTTATTAGAAGCTAACACAGCATGTGGTAGAACGGCACTTTTAAACATCACACACCGTGATTCTATAGGTTCTATTAAAATGGAGGTTTCATCTTTCAAGAATATTTCTAACTCGCCACCATCTCCTTTTTGCCATTCTTTATTTAAATAGATAATCACACTTATGATACGGTTATTTCTATTATTAAATTGGTCTAGGTGTTTACTATAGTGACCGCCTTTAGGATAATGCGCTAGATGAAATTCGTAACCAGATAATCCTAAAAAACAATATCTATTATAAATATGAATCGTCTCATCTATTAAATTCCAGATATCATTTAAATTTGTATCGCGTTTTCTATCCAGCCAAAACGTATAATCTCCTCGTATATCTTCCCTAACAGTATGATCTGTTAACGCTCCTATACCTGCCTTTGAAAAAGCATCAAGGTGTGATTTAAAAAATGATTGAATTTGTTCTAATCTATGTGCGTTTAAAAAGTTATCTATGACAACATAATCATTTAATGAGAGCTCATCCATCCAGGAAAGCCAGTTCTCTAGCTCATGACAATTTTTCAATATATGTATTTAGGTAAGTGAAAGTACTTCTTTTATAAAAACTAATTACAAAAAAAATCATGTAAAGTGGCGTGTAAATTGAAACTTAATTAAGGATAATGTGAACCATAATTCACACCCTTTAAAAGAGCATCAATGATAGAGCTAATATTAAACCGCTTTTTAGATACAGGATAGATACTTAATAGATACAGTATGGATAGTGTATGGATAGTGTATGAAAAAGAAATTCATATTTTGATAAAAAAAACATACCGCTTCAAGTCATAAGTTTTGATGCTACAGAACAGTTAAGATCACTCTTTCGCGCAAGCGAAATAGTCATAATATCATTAATAAAGCACCACATTTTAAGATATCTTCATGAGAACCAATAACTCAAAAACGCACCATCTTAACGACTCATAACCTCACCAACTTAAAAACTCACAGACTCACAGACTCAACAACTTCACTCATAACTATCATTTAACGCAACCAATGAATTAAAAACCAATAAATAAGACTACTTTTGCAGCCGCTTAGAAGCATTATTTTTTATGAAAGATATTAGAAACATCGCGATTATTGCTCACGTAGACCACGGTAAGACTACGTTAGTAGATAAGATTTTACACCACTGTGAAACCTTCCGTGAGAATGAAACTACCGGAGATTTAATTCTTGATAACAACGATATTGAACGGGAACGTGGAATTACCATTCTTGCAAAGAACGTATCGGTAATGTACAAAGGGACTAAAATTAACATCATCGATACACCTGGTCACGCCGATTTTGGTGGTGAAGTAGAACGTGTATTAAATATGGCAGATGGTGTACTACTTCTAGTAGATGCATTTGAAGGTCCTATGCCACAAACTCGTTTTGTATTACAAAAAGCAATCGACCTAGGATTAAAACCTTGTGTGGTTGTTAATAAAGTAGATAAAGAAAACTGTACTCCAGATGAAGTACATGAATCTGTTTTTGATCTAATGTTTGAACTAGGTGCCGAAGAATGGCAACTGGATTTCCCAACTGTTTATGGTAGTGCCAAAAACAACTGGATGAGCGATGACTGGAAAAATGAAACGACTAATATTGAGCCACTTCTAGACATGGTAATTGAACACGTTCCTGCTCCTAAAGTAGAAGAAGGTACCACTCAGTTATTAATTACTTCTCTAGATTTCTCTAACTATACAGGTCGAATTGCCATAGGTCGTGTAAAAAGAGGTTCTATAAAAGAAGGTCAAAATGTTACCTTGTGTAAGCGTGACGGCTCTCAAACAAAAACTAAAGTAAAAGAAGTTTACGTCTTTGATGGAATGGGTAAGGCCAAAACTCAAGAAGTAATGGCTGGTGATATTTGTGCTATCGTAGGACTAGAAGGTTTTGAAATAGGGGACAGCGTTGCCGATTTTGAAAACCCTGAAGCTATGGAAACCATCGCTATTGATGAGCCTACAATGAGTATGTTGTTTACTATTAATGATTCTCCTTTCTTTGGAAAAGACGGTAAGTTTGTAACCTCTAGACACATTAAAGATCGTCTTACTAAAGAATTAGAAAAAAACCTAGCTTTACAAGTACACGATACAGGTAGTGCAGATAAGTTCATGGTTTTCGGTCGTGGTGTATTGCACCTTTCAGTTTTAATTGAAACTATGCGCCGTGAAGGTTATGAATTACAGATAGGACAGCCACAAGTTATTATTAAGGAAATAGACGGTGTAAAATGTGAGCCTATTGAAGAGCTTACTATCGACTTACCAGAAAATGTAAGTGGTAAAGCTGTAGAAATGGTAACCCTTAGAAAAGGTGAAATGACCAGCATGGCTCCTAAAGGAGATCGCATGGTTTGTGAATTTAAAATCCCTTCTCGTGGTATCATAGGTTTACGTAATCAATTGATCACAGCTACAGCTGGTGAAGCGATTATGAACCACCGTTTTGTAGGTTTTGAACCTTATAAAGGTGAGATCGCAGGACGTATCAATGGATCAATGATCTCTATGGAAAAAGGAACTTCTATCCCTTATTCTATGGATAAATTACAAGATCGTGGTAAATTCTTTATCCACCCAGGAGAAGAGATTTACGGTGGTCAGGTAGTAGGAGAGAACTCTAGACCAGATGATCTAGCAATTAACCTTACTAAAACAAAGAAACTTTCTAACGTACGTAGTGCCGGTAACGACGATAAAGTAAAAATCGCTCCACCAGTAAAATTCACACTAGAAGAAGCACTAGAATACATCCAGAAAGATGAGTATGTAGAAGTAACGCCTAATCACCTAAGATTGCGTAAAATCTTCTTAGATGAAAACGAGCGTAAACGTAGAGCAAAGGAGCTTTCTTAATCTCTTTTAATTTATTGAAAAATCCTCAATCATTACGATTGGGGATTTTTTTTTTGATCGATGTGAATAAGTACAAGTTAGATAATTGTTCCGCTTTCGCGAAAGCGAGATCGACAACATGTGAAGTATTGATAACATACTTTAGATGATTCCAAATACACCGTTACAAGGCAATCTCAAAGGAATTGAGTATCTTTATCACTATGGCGGGAAATACTTAGGTTATTTCTTACAATAAATAATTAAATCAATTTTCAACACTTTAAAACCGATAGATGATGGTTAAGAAATACTGGAATGAAGAATGGAAAGAGATTCAATTTGATGAGGATATTTCTGAAAATGAGAAATATAAAATATCTAATTATGGTAGGATCATCAATTGTAAAACTGACGAAGAGTTTCTAGTAAAGAAATATTACATAAACGGTTACCAAAACTTACCCTTAAAACAAAAGAAAAACGGAAAACAAACCAGTAGGTACGTTCATAAATTAGTGGCACAGCATTTCCTAGAAAAAAAGGACGGTGTTTTTGTTATCCATTTAAATTATGATAAAACTGATAACCGAGTTAAAAACTTGAAATGGGCAACTAAAAGAGAAAAGGAACTTCACCAATTTAATAATCCCACCTGGGGCGAAGTCGTAAAAAGAAGAAGCAAGAATATAGGCAAGCTTACCGAGGGAAAAGTCAAAATTATAAAACGACAATTGCAAAATAAAAACAATAGGATCAATATGATTGCAAAACGTTTTGGAGTTTCAGATACACAAGTGCATAGAATCAAACGTGGTGAAAACTGGAGTTCTGTAGAGGTATGATAGTATGTGTTATATCTATTTTAATATTTTCTTTTTCATATTTTAGTGTATTAAAATCAACTGTTTATGAAGAAAATATGTTTACTATTATGCATCCTTTTATCAGCAACCTCTTGTAAAATAGGACGATTTGCCTATTATAATTTTGCAAATATTACCGATCATAAAATCTTCCCTAAACGCGAGATCAAGAACGATTCTACTGATGTTTTTTATTTTAAAAAGGAATTAGAAAAACCTTTAGAAATTAAACTGAAAGATGGAAGCAGTTTTGAAGATTATCTAGAAAAGCATCATACGGTGGCTTTTTTAGTTATTCAAAATGACACCATTAAATATGAGAACTACTTTAACGATTATGATCGAGAATCAATTGTAGCTTCTTTTTCTATGGCAAAATCATTTACATCTTTCTTGATAGGTTGTGCGATAGAAGAAGGTTTAATCAACTCAGTAGAAGATCCAGTGACTATATACCTTCCAGAGCTTAAAGAGAATGGATTTGACGATGTAAGCGTTGAAAATTTACTGCAAATGACCTCGGGACTTGATTTTAATGAAAGCTATTACAATCCATTTGGCGATGCAGCCACTTTTTACTACGGTAGGAGATTAGAAAAATCTAGTTTAAAATTAGATCTTAAAAATAATCCAGGCGAGAGAACTGAATATAAAAGTGGTAACACACAATTACTAGGACTTATTTTAGATCGTGTTTTAAAAGAGAAAACCATTTCTGAATATCTAGAAGAGAAATTATGGAAAGAAGTAGGAATGGAGTATGATGCCTCCTGGAGCATTGATAAAAAGAAAAATGGAATTGAAAAAACCTTTTGCTGTTTAAATGCGAGAGCGATCGATTTTGCAAAATTTGGACGTTTATATCTTAAAGAAGGCAACTGGAACGGGAAACAAATCGTTTCAAAAGATTGGGTAAAAAACTCTACTAAGATTGATACATTAAATGGAAGTCGATGGGGTTATCAATACCAATGGTGGATTCCTAACAAAACGGGAGATTTCATCGCCGAAGGTATTCTAGGGCAATTCATCTACGTCAGTCCATCAGAAAATTTAATCATTGTACGATTAGGAGAGAAATATGGAGATGTTAATTGGGAAGGTAATTTTGAAGCTATTAAAAAGACACTACAGAAGCAAGGGTAGTTTAACAAACTGTTCGATTTTACTTTACGAATACTCAATTATAGATATTGCAAATATGAAAATAACTAGCTATCACATTGAATTATATAATAAAGTTGGAGGAGATGTAGATCATCTTCAACGTATAGGAACATCAGAAGAGAAAACTGAAGAAAATCAGTATATCATTTGTATGATAGCAGGACTAGTTTCAGATTGGATTTTAATCAAAAATAATTTGGCATCTAAGGATTATGCTAAAAATGTAGAACTAAAAATTAAAAAATTATGCATTGATGAAAGCGTGATTATACAATTAAAAAGCTTAAAATTATTCGGTTGAGAAAAGTCAGAAAAGATCAAATAAAGGGCTGTTAATTAAATGGTTACACTCTTTAAAGATTTTTTTTAACCAATAACCAATAACCAATAGCCAATAACTGATAACTAAGAAAGCTCCTTCTTCAAAAACCTCGCCGTATGGCTGTTTTTATTTTTAGCAACTTGTTCCGGAGTTCCTTTTGCGACTATGTTACCACCGCCGCGGCCACCTTCTGGACCTACATCGATGAGGTAATCGCATATTTTAATCACATCCATGTTGTGTTCTATGACGAGCACTGTGTTCCCTTTGTCTACCAGTTTGTTTAATACATCCATAAGAACACGCACGTCTTCAAAATGAAGTCCTGTAGTAGGTTCGTCCAGAATGTAGAAGGTATTTCCAGTATCTCTTTTAGAAAGCTCACTAGCTAGTTTGATACGTTGTGCTTCTCCACCAGATAGTGTAGTAGACTGTTGTCCTAAAGTAATGTAACCTAGACCTACGTCTTTAATGGTTTTAAGTTTACGATATATTTTAGGAATAGGTTCAAAAAAGTCTGTCGCCTCATTAATAGTCATGTCTAGTACATCGCTTATAGACTTTCCTTTATAACGTATTTCTAATGTTTCTCTATTAAAACGTTTTCCTTGACACGTCTCACAGGTCACATAAACATCTGGTAAGAAATTCATTTCTATGACTCTCAGTCCACCACCTTTGCAGGTTTCACAGCGTCCACCGGCAACATTAAAGCTAAAACGACCTGGCTTATAACCACGTATCAATGCTTCTGGCGTTTTGGCAAATAGCGATCTTACTTCGTCAAAAGTTTTTGTGTACGTAGCAGGATTAGATCGAGGCGTTCTACCTATAGGACTTTGATTGATGTCGATCACCTTATCACAATGATCCAGTCCTTTGACGCTTTTATAAGGCATAGGTACTTTCACACCATTAAAAAAGTGCGCATTCATAATAGGGTAGAGCGTCTCATTAATTAATGTAGATTTTCCACTTCCAGAAACACCTGTTACACCTATCATTTGGCCTAATGGTAAATCGATAGAAACA
>CAZBCH010000122.1:0-4882 GCA_964490235.1 uncultured Flavobacteriaceae bacterium
GAGGTGTAGGTTTAGGTAAAACGCCCCTGGCTCATGCCATAGGTGTAGGTATTAAAGAACATTATCCAGACAAGACCGTTCTTTACATAAGTGCAGAAAAATTTACACAACAATACATAGAATCGGTACGTAAGAATAACAGAAATGATTTTATCCATTTTTATCAAATTGTAGACGTTTTAATTGTAGATGACATTCAGTTTTTTGCAGGTAAAGCAAGTACACAAGATGTATTCTTTCACATATTTAATCATTTGCACCAGAATGGTAAGCAAGTGATTCTTACCAGTGATAAGAAGCCTGTAGATATGCAGGATATTGAACAACGTTTACTTGCTCGTTTTAAATGGGGACTTAGTGCTGAACTTAATCATCCAGATTATGAAACTAGAGTTTCTATCATCCAAAACAAATTATATCGTGATGGTGTAGAAATGGAGGATGATGTGGTACACTATCTTGCAGATAATATTAAAACAAACATACGTGAATTAGAAGGTGCTATCATCTCACTTATTGCACACTCTTCGTTTAATCGCAAAGATATTACCATTGAACTAGCTCGCAAAATTGTTGAGAATTACGTTAAAAATACCAAACGCGAAATTTCTATTGATCAAATACAACAAGTGGTAAGTGATTATTTCTCTATGGATGTAGAGACATTACAATCTAAAACTCGTAAGCGTCATATCGTACAAGCTAGACAATTAGCCATGTATTTTTCTAAGAAGTTAACCAAGGCTTCTCTAGCAAGCATAGGAACTCAAATAGGAAAACGAGATCATGCGACGGTTCTTCATGCCTGTAAAACAGTAGATAATCTAGCTTCTACAGATAAACAGTTTAACAAATACGTAGAGGATCTTCATAAGAAATTATCTAATTAAGATATGAAAACAAACATATTAATGATATGTTTAGGCAACATATGCCGTTCTCCTCTTGCTGAAGGTTTAATGAGATCAAAGCTTAATTTTACAAAATTTACAGTGGATAGCGCTGGTACAAGCGGTGGACATAAAGGAGAAGCACCAGATAAACGTTCTATAGCTGTAGCCAAGAAAAATGGTCTAGATATCTCAAATCAAAAGAGCCGTAAACTCTTAAAGGAAGATTTTCAAAAATTTGATTTTCTTTTTGTTATGGACGAGTCTAATTATAGAGACGTTATTTCTATGGCATCTAATGAAGAAGAAAAAAAGAAAGTCATTAAAATACTGGATGAAGTGTTCCCAGGTGAGAACCTAGATGTGCCAGACCCTTATTATGGCGGTAGTCAAGGCTTTGAAAATGTATATCGCATGCTAGATCGAGCGACAGATGCCATTGCAAAAAGAATAGACCGATAAAATTATATTTTAGTATATAAAAGCCCCATTAATATTAAACGATATTAATGGGGCTTTATGCTTATTCTCTAAATAGTAATTAATCCCGATTTTCAGAAAATAGTTTTTCTAAAATTGAACGCTTGTCTATTTTTCCAGTGTGAGTCGCATCAAATTTTTCTACAAAATAGACTTCCTTAGGTTTTTCAAATTTAGCTAACTTTTTAAACCCTTCCTGGACATCTCTATCCTTTCCTTCTACAATTAAAATCACTTTTTGACCTAGCTCTTCATCTACCTTTCCAGAGATAAAGAATCTTCCTGACAAGAATTGTGATAATTTTTCTTCAATTTGTGTAGGGTGAACTTTTACTGAACCTGTATTTATCACATCGTCTACTCTGCCTAATACTTTAAATTGATTATCACCAACCAATTCCACGAGATCATTTGTTATTAGTTTTGTATTAGATAATTTAGGAGCATGTACGATAAGCTTTCCCTGTTCATCTTTCTCTATTGTAATATCTTCTAAAACCGTATAATTTTCATCATATCTAGGGTATAATTGTCTTACAGCGATGTGAGAACAGGTCTCTGTCATTCCATAAGTATGATAAGCTTTAGTATGCTTTCTATCTAATCGTTCAATAAGACTTTTTGAAACCGCTCCACCACCTATTATTACCTTTCTAGTCTTATGAATATCGTCTAAAGATTTAGAAACTTGTAACGGAGACATGGCTGTAAAATCATAGCGCTTCTCTGCTTTCTTCAAAGGAGTTGTACTAGGTGCAACCAGATCAAGATGCCAGCCTAACGTCATTGCTCTTACTAACATCATTTTACCAGCTATATAACTCAATGGTAGACAACAAAGCGCTTCTTTTTCTTCATCCATATGGAATCGTTTTCCTGTCATGATAGCGCTGTTGATCATATGCTCTTTAAGAAGCTTATATTCTTTAGGAACACCTGTAGAACCACTAGTTCTAACTGTTACAACATCATAGTTGTCTAACCAACTTAATAGAAAATCACCTACTTGTTTTTCCCACTCTTCTCCTTCTTTAATATAGCTGTATGCGACGATCGCAACACCTTCATTATCTAGAGAATGACCGTTAAGTTTAAAATTGGGATGTACCGTTGGTATCATAATACTCGTTTTTTAAAGCTGGCACCTCTATGGTCCCAAATAATTTTTCTTTCCAATTGTTCCACTTATACTTTTTTGCAAATAAAATAATTAAAGCAGGATAATAAATAAACATAGGTATAAAAGTCTCCCATGTCGCTGTAGGATCTGACGTGTCTATAAGTAAAGATTCTGTTTGAAAAGCAGTCCAATCTGCAGTTACGAGTAAAGCAATAAATAGATTATTTGCAGCATGAAATCCTATAGCTAGCTCAGTACCTTCATCCATTAAAGTCATGGTTCCTAATAAAAATCCTGTGCCTATGTACCAAATCATTACGATATATCCCATTTTGGCAATTTCAGGGTTAAAAATATGCATCAATCCGAATACAGTCGAGGTGACGATATAAGGAACAGCTCTGTTTCCAGCGATTATACCTAATCCTTGCATAGCATAACTCCTAAAAAGTAGTTCTTCCCAAGTAGTTTGAATAGGAACTAAAATTATTGCGATAATAGCGAGAATTATAAAATTGGCAGCATTAAAGTTCCATACATAAATATCTGGGTCAATGTAATAACTTATTACAGTTGTAACAATTGAAACAATACCTACTACTGTAAAAGCAAAAAAAGCTCTATTCCAATCAAAGCTTTTTCTAGAAGTAGTAGCTTCTGTCCATGATAATTTGTGAATATATTTAATCCATAACCACCAGACCGCTGTACCTACAACAAAACTTATCATCAATAGAAAAAATGTAACATTCTTAGAGAACGTATTCATCAAAGTTGATTCTGTAATAGAATTAAGTGCATTAGGTCCAGACTCAGTCATAAGCTTATAAAACACCGCTGCAATAAAAGGAATCGCTCCTATTAATTGGCAACCTATAAAGATCACAAAAGCACCTATTATCCATTTCCAGGTATCGTGAAAACCGTTTGCACCTCTTTTAATAAACATATTTATAAATTTAAATCATTAGTGTTCCAGCCTGAAGATGTGTTACACCACAAATGACCTTTTTTAATCTCCAGAGGTGATGCTATATTATTAGTGTAAAGAGCACCTGTTCCCAGTCCTTGTGGCATTTGCACTCCTAACGTATATGTAAATTGAGCAATAGCATTAAGACCTATATTTGATTCTAAAGCACTCGTTATCCACCAGCCTGCATTACGCTGCATGGCCAGATCTATCCATTCTCTACTACTCTGAAAACCGCCTACCAATGCAGGCTTCAAAATAATATATTGTGGTTTAATAGTTTCTAGACACTTTATTTTTTCATCTCTATTGTAAAGACCTATTAATTCTTCATCTAGGGCTATATCAAGTGGTGTTTGTTCACAAAGCGCGGCCATTTCCTGCCATTGACCTTGTTTTATAGGTTGTTCAATACTATGTACATGGTACTTTGCAATTTCTTCCAGTTTTTGCAGGGCATTTGCAGGTGTAAAAGCGCCGTTTGCATCTACTCTTATGGTGATCTCGCTTTCGCGAAAGCGAGAACGTATCAATTTTAATAAACTCATTTCTGCTTCAAAATCAATAGCGCCTATCTTCATTTTGATACAGTTGAATCCAGCTTTCAGTTTTTCCTCCAGCTGTTGCATCATAAACTCTTGATCTCCCATCCAGACTAGGCCATTGATAGAGATGGAATCTTGACCTTCTGTAAATAGCGATGGAAATAAAGTAAAAGCATCACTAGACTGTAAGGATCGTAATGCCATTTCATAACCAAATAATATGGATGGCCATTCTTTCAACTCTTGCATGATTTCTGCAGGCGGCATCGAGATGTGATCACAAGTCCATTGTAGTTTCTCATGAAAACCAGGTCGGTCATCGATAGAAAGCCCTTGAAACATATTGATCTCTCCTATTCCTTTTTTCTCACCATTGTCAAGAATTAAGAACCATGTGTTTTTAGTTTTAAGAACACCTCTTGAGGTTCCAGCAGGCTGCTTGAAATTAAGGACGTATTTCTGTATCGTTGCTTTCATTACGTGAAAATAGAAAATTGTTCTTGAGGATAGTTAAGTGAATAGAAAACTTTAAGAGGTCTGAGAAAAACTCCTGCTATTCTCTAAAAAATTTTAATCAAAAAATATATGAGAAGGGTTCTAGCAAATCCCTGATAAATTTGGAATATATATTGGACTACTTTGAGATATCGCGAGCCAAATTTTCTGGGATGGCTCTGTTCGGTTGACAAACTTGGAGATAGGTTCTAAGAGATTCCATATAATTTTGCTTAGGCAAATTTCTGGAATTAAAACTACCCTTTCCTCTTCACTGTCCATTCAAACTGAAACTCGCTTACTTGAATACCTTCTTCATTCACTCCTTGCGAGGTCATCCAGACGGTTTGACCTTCGCCAGTAGCGAGTGTTTTTTCTA
>CAZBCH010000123.1:0-15413 GCA_964490235.1 uncultured Flavobacteriaceae bacterium
GAAGAAGAATTTTCTGTAGTAGGTCGCAAAACAAAAAATACGTACACTCTAGGTGATGAAGTTTATGTAAAAGTAAAAAATGCAGATCTAGTTAAAAAACATCTAGATTTCTGGATGATAGGAAGTAGGGAAGAGGTAGAGAATTAACATAGTTAATTAGGTAATAAATTTAATTTAGGTGTTAGTTGTGAAGAGACTTCCGCCTGCGCGGAAGCTTTCATGAAAACTAAAAATTGTGCTACTTGTGATAAGGAAGATACTGTAATGTATAGAGTACAGATTACAGCAGGAAAAAAATGGATATTCTGTTGTAAGTCTTGTACGGAAAAACATCAGTCTCTAAGCGACTATAAATATGGTGGCACCTGGAAAGGTATAAGGCATTGATATGAAAAAACTTATTCTTGTTTTTATTATTATCTCATTAATATCTTGCAAAATAGATAAACAGCCCATAGAAAATGATACCATTTCATTAACTCCTTTTGAATGGTTAGAAGGTAAATGGCAGCGAGTAAATAATAAAAATGGATTGAAAACTTATGAATTTTGGGAGCAAGATTTAAGTCAGGACGAGCTTATTTTTACAGGAATAGGTTTTACCCTTAAAGAAAAGGATACTGTTTTCAAAGAGAACTTAAAAATTCTATTTAAAGATAAACATTGGTCTCTTATAATTTCTGGAGTTAATGACAGTCCTACAGAGTTTAAAATACAAGAATTTTCTAAAAATAGTTTTACCGCTATAAACAAGAGCAATGAATTTCCTACTCATATTTATTATAGTATTGAAAATGAAATGTTAAAAGCAAAGGTTTCAAATGATAGTACAGAAATAGTCTTTGATTTTATTCGATTATGAAATAATAAAATTACCGTTAATCGTTTATATAGACATATAGTCGATTAAAAATTTTTATCCTTTGAACATTTTGTATTTATTAAAACAATAGTAAGATATTTGTAAACTAGAGCCTGAGAAACTCTAGATCAAATATTCTTGATGGTTGGATTAATGATTATCTTCCTAGAAGATATAAATTCAAATCATCGAAGTTTTTTGGTTGGTTAGTATGAAATCCCAAATCATCTTTTGATGTTTGGGATTTTTTTTATGTAGTTATTTTGTAATTAATGGCACGAGATTTGACTATATATAAGTGAAGGTTATTAAGAGTAATTTTCATAAAGTTTTTTGGTTGGTTAGTAAAAAGCGGTATTTAGAAATAAGTACCGCTTTTTCATTTAAAACTTTATTTACATTGTAAGTGTAACATATTAAAAAAACCGTTGTCTTTTAAAAAAATTAATCATGAAACATCTATTTACACTTGTAGTTCTTCTAACATCAATTTTTAATTACTCACAAAATCCTATAGAAACGGTGGTTTCTAATTTTGATACTATAAAAACCTTTGATCTCGTTACAGTAAATCTTGTTAAATCTAATGAGAATAAAATAATCATTTCTGGAGAAGATGCTCAATATGTGGAGTATGTTCAAAAGAATAATATTCTTAAAATTAGAATGCAAACTGATAAAATTTTTGATGGTACAGAAACATTTGTTCATGTCTATTACAAAGAATTAAAGACTATCGATGCAAATGAAGGTTCTATAATTCTTTCTAATGAGTTGATAGAGCAAAATAGATTAGAAATTAAGGTTCAAGAAGGTGCAAAAGTAAAAGCTGGTCTTACAGTTAAAAACCTAGATGTAAGAGCGGTTACCGGTGGTATTGTTCAACTTTCTGGTCAGGTAGAAGATCAAATAGTTGTTGTTAATACTGGAGGAATTGTTGAAAATGCAAAATTAAAATCTGATTATTCAAAGGTGAAAGTACAAGCTGGTGGAGAGGTAGAAGTATTTGCTTCACAAACTGTTGATATCAATGTGCGTGCTGGTGGCGATGTCATCGTATATGGAAATCCTAAGAATATAGATAAGAAAACCCTATTCGGCGGGAGAATAAAAATTATGGACTAATCCAGTTTATTTAACAGTTACTTTTTTAATGTTCCGCTTTCGCGAAAGCGAGACTACAACAAAATGTATTCTCTATTTGTAAACCTAATGTGATTTCCTACCTTTGAGCATAATCAAAATTTGAATGCTTGAAGATATATTAAAAGCCTTACCATTAGGTCTTGTTATGGCATTTCTAATAGGACCTGTATTTTTTGCTTTACTAGAAACTAGTGCAATTAAAGGTTTTAGAGCGGCAATAGCATTAGATGCTGGAGTAATTGTAGCAGATATCCTTTTTTTACTTGCGGCCTATTTCATGACGTCGAGTATTCTTGATAAACTCAAAGATGATCCTAGTCTCTTCATTTTTGGTGGTAGTATTTTGTGTATTTATGGAATCGTTTCATTTGTAAAAACTAAAAAAACCTTCCTAAAAGAGGTAGATACAAACGTTCTTGTGGTAAAAAAGAACAATTACCTTACTTTATTCATAAAAGGATTCCTGCTTAATTTTATTAATATAGGAGTATTGGGATTTTGGTTGGGACTGATAGTAGTTTTTAGTCCGCAATTAGATAATGATGGAGATCGTATAACCGTTTTCTTTTCTACAGTGTTGATCACATATTTTATTGTGGATATAGGTAAAATAATTCTCGCAAAAAGCTTGAATAGATACCTGACGCCACTTAGAATTTACTGGCTTAAAAGATTGATAGCTATTATCATGTTTATATGTGGTGCTGTGTTGATTTTTAAAGGGACTTTTCCTAGTGCTACAGAAGATATAGAAAATCAATTTCATTTAATGCCAGAAACAGAAGAAGTACGCCCTATAGATCCAGAATTAGAAGGTATGGAAGAGTTTAAAGAAAAGGTACAGCCTAAAATGGATGAAGACAAACTACCGTAAACCGTATATTTCAAATAGTATAAGTGATCTAGTTACATCTTATTTTAAAAATGAAAAATCCCCAATCTGTTGAGATCGAGGATTTAAGAGGTACCAAGCGGATTCGAACCGCTGTACTAGGTTTTGCAGACCCATGCCTAGCCGCTCGGCCATGGTACCATTAGTGGATCGCAAAAATAACAATAAATTACTCTATTCCTATTTTTGATCTTAATAAAATAACGATCTTATTTTCTTTCTTCACTCATGATGATAATTACACTTTGTACATCACCACCTATAGGAGGATTGATTTTTGCAACTTTTACTTCAGCTTTTTGCACAAGTGACTCTTCCTTAAATATACGAGTTAAAATACGTTGAGCGACTTGCTCAAGAAGTTTAGAACGTATAGCCATTTCTTCTACAATGATTTTATTTAAAGAAACATAATCTACGGTATCTTTAAGATCATCGCTTTGGGCACTTTTAGAAAGATTTGCAGTTACTTCTAGATCTACTCGGTATTCACTACCTATTAACTCTTCTTCATGAAGGCAGCCATGATTGGTATAAACTCGTACGTTTTCTAATTGAATTTTATGCATACAACAAAGATAGGACGTACTGTGCTAGCAGTAAAATAAAGATTAAATTTGTACTCTTAAAATGAGTTAAACGATGAGTGAAGAAAAACGACCTAATAATTTTATAGAAGATATCATAGAAGATGATCTAACAAGTGGTCTTTCTAAAGATAAATTAAGATTCCGTTTTCCACCAGAACCTAATGGTTTTCTACATATAGGTCACGCAAGTGCTATATGCCTCAATTTTGGACTTGGAGAAAAGTACAATCAGCCGGTAAACCTACGTTTTGATGACACAAATCCAGCAAAGGAAGAGGCAAAGTATGTAAAAGCAATTCAAGAAGATGTTAAGTGGTTAGGTTATGAATGGGACAATCTTTGTTTTGCCTCAGATTATTTTCAAGAGTTATATAATTGGGCGATTCAAATGATAAAGGATGGTAAAGCTTATGTAGATTCTCAGTCTAGTGAAGAAATGGCTGCTCAAAAAGGTACACCTACACAACCTGGTGTAGATGGTCCTTATAGAAATAGAAGTGTAGAAGAAAATCTAGCTCTCTTTGAAGGAATGAAAAATGGAGAATATGGTGAAGGAGAGCATATCCTGCGTGCAAAAATAGATATGCAGTCTAATAACATGTTGATGCGCGACCCTATTATGTATCGAGTGGTGCACAAATCTCATCATAGAACTGGTACAGACTGGAAGATATATCCTATGTACGACTGGACTCATGGAGAAAGTGATTATTTAGAACAGATTTCGCATTCTTTCTGTACATTAGAATTTAAGCCCCATAGAGAGCTTTATGACTGGTTCCTTGATCAAGTTGTGGATTCTAACAAAATACGTCCTAAACAACGTGAATTTGCCCGTAGAAATGTCTCTCATACAGTAACAAGTAAGCGTAAACTTCAAAAACTTGTAGAGGCAGGAGTAGTTAATGGTTGGGATGATCCACGCATGACCACTATTTCTGGTTTAAGGCGTCGTGGTTATACTCCAGCATCACTTAGAAACTTTGCTGAATCAATAGGTATTGCAAAACGTGATAACCTAGTAGATATGAACCATCTTGAATTTCATTTACGAGATGATCTTAATAAAGTAGCAGATAGAGTCATGTGTGTTTTAGATCCAGTAAAACTAGTGATAACTAATTATCCAGAAGATCAAGTAGAAATTTTACAGGCAGAAAACAGTCAAGAAGATGAGTCTAGAGGATTTAGAGAAGTTCCTTTTTCAAGAGAATTGTACATAGAACGAGAAGATTATAGAGAAGAGGCAAATAAAAAATTCTTCCGTCTTAAAAATGGTAAAGAGGTACGTCTAAAAAACGGCTATATTATTAAAGGTGAAGGCTGTATAAAAGATGAAAATGGAATTATAACTGAGATTCATGCCACTTATGATCCAGATTCTAAAAGTGGAACTGGAACAGAGGCAAGCATGCGCAAGGTAAAGGGAACGCTCCACTGGGTAAGTGCAGCTCATGCCATTCCTGTAGAGGTAAGACTTTATGACCGACTGTTTACAGTTCCATCTCCTGATACCAATAAAGAAAAGGATTTTATGGAATTTATAAATCCAGACTCATTAAGCGTTATAACGGCGATGGCAGAGCCAGCTATGAAAAACCTAAAAATAGGAGAGACCGTACAATTTCAACGTATGGGATATTTTTGCGTAGATCCAGACACTACTGACGATAAAATGGTTTTTAATCGTACAGTTACCTTAAGAGATACTTGGGCAAAACTAGATTCTTAATTTTTTAAGAAAAAGTATTCCGCTTTCGCGAAAGCGGAATATTTCAAAATCATCATAAATATTGTTAACACAATGATCTAAAACAATTATTGAAATAAAAATTTTAATAATTATTATTAGATATATATGATTTTAACTGTTATTAACAACATATTAATTAAATTAATAAGGATTTAATAATAATCGTTGTAAGCTTAACTCACTATTAACCATACTCAGATGACTTTAGATTTAACTTTGTGGTACACAAAAAAATATACACATGTCAAAGTCATCAAATACATTAATAGCATTAGTAGCAGGAGCAGCAATAGGAGTTGCAGCAGGAATGTTATACGCTCCAGATAGTGGAGAAAAAACTAGAAAAAAATTAAAGAAGCAAGCAAAGCAGGCTCAAAAAGATATTGATGCACAAGCACGTAAAACTTATGCACAAGTATCAGATAAGGCAGCACAACTTACTTCTACAGTGACTTCTAAAGCAACAGAGTTAAGAGGTACTGTAGGCGACCGCATAGAAACAGCATTATCAAGTGCTAGTTATAAGGCAGATGATGCGATCGTGGCACTAGAGGCAAAATTAGAGCAGTTACGTGAGCAAAATGCTAAGTTACAAAAACCAGCCACTGTACAGAATGCGATTAAAAAGACATCAGCAAAAGTTAACGCATAAAAATAAGATTTGGGAAACAGTATAACCGACAATTTTAAAGAATTTACTACGGCGACTCAAGACTATATTGAGTCGTCTATTAGTTACCACAAATTAGATCTTTTTAAAAAGATCATGAAAGGAGTGGTGTCTGGAACTTATAAACTTATATTAAGCTTCTTTTTACTTATCGCATTGCTGTTTCTAAGTGTTGCTCTAGCAATTTATTTAGGTGAATTACTAGATAGTCTAGCTTTAGGTTATCTTATAATTGGACTTGTTTATTTGGTTCTGATGGTAGTATTAACTTTCTTTCTGAAAAAGTTTTTAGAAAAGAATTTATTGACAAAAGCTAGTGCTCAATTTTTTAATGAAAATGAAGATATAAAAATTGATAAGTATGAGAGTTTACAATAGTTTTGAAGAAATAGATCGTGATTTAAGATATCTTAAATTGCAACAACAAGTTCATCAAGAAACGATGAAACTTCAAGTAAATGAGGTGAAAGAAAGTTTATCTGCAGTTTCAATATTATCAAATATAGTAGGTTCTATAGCAAAGAAAGCGGTAGTTCTTAAAGTAGTCAACAAGCTTATAGGACTTAAAAAGTAAGAGTTTTTAAAAAATATGAAATAAAAAATGCGATCAAAAATGATCGCATTTTTTTATTTATTGATAATCATTTTCTAGATATCATCGTCATATCTGGATTGATCATTATCTCTAGATGGTCGTTCTCTTTTAGTTTCAGAATCTTTCTTTCCAGCTGTCTTTTTCATTTGTTCACCTATTTGTGCACTTGCAGTAAAACTAGCAATCATGTTGTTAAGCATATCGCTACCAGCTTGCGGAGAATTAGGTAGAAGTATCAAGTTAGAGTTAGTTTCTTCACCTAATGATTGTAATGTATCATAATGTTGGGTAACTACTATTAGAGCACTTGCTTCTTGAGAATTAATACCTACATTATTCAATACATCTACACTTTCTTCAAGACCACGAGCAATTTCTCTTCTTTGATCTGCTATACCTTGACCTTGTAAGCGCTTAGATTCAGCTTCAGCACGAGCTTTTGCTACAATTTTAATACGATCTGCTTCAGCTTCATATTCTGCAGCTGTTTTTTCACGTTCTGCAGCGTTAATTCTGTTCATTGCAGCCTTTACCTGTACATCTGGATCTATGTCCGTTACAAGTGTTTTAATGATGTCATAACCATAGTCCATCATCGCCTCGTTTAACTCACGTTTTACAGCGATAGCGATGTCGTCTTTCTTTTCAAAAACATAATCCAATTTCATTTTAGGAACCTCGGCACGAACTACATCAAAGACATAAGCGGTAATCTGATCATGTGGATTTTGTAATCTATAAAATGCATCGTACACCTTTTCTCTACGTACTTGAAACTGTACCGATATTTTAAGACGTACAAATACATCATCCTTTGTTTTAGTCTCTACTATAACGTCTAGCTGCTGGATTTTTAGATTAATTCTACCAGCAATTTTATCAATTACAGGTATTTTAAGTTGTAAACCTGATTGTCGCATACTAGTAAATTTACCGAAACGCTCAATGACTGCAGCAGTTTGTTGTTTAACAGTAAAGAAGGTCCCTAGCAATAAGAAGAAGCCTATTACTAGAACGATAGGTATTAAAAATACTCCGAGATCCATAATTATATATTTTAATGGTTAGAAAAAGTGATCGATTATAAATGTAATCTAGTTACTCTTTATTAGTGTTATTTTTGTTGATATTGTTACACATATTATGAAATATACATTTTTTACCTTTTTACTCATTGCGTTTATTTACACTTCGACCGCTCAAAATCTTTTTACTGACTCAAATATTATTCTTACTTCCCAGAATACGTATCATACTACAGTAGAAGATATTACTTCAGTTCCTAAGGTAAATTACGGCTTGCCGGCACGTAAAACTTCTTATAACAATCGTTTAGGATTAGGAGTAGATGCAACTTTTTTCAATATCTCTAGTGATGATGTTGAGGTAACTCAAGGAACAGGTTTTGCTATTAATTTTGAGACGAGAGGTGATTTCAGAGATGATTTTGATCTGATTTATTCAATAGGAATTTTCAATCATAATTTCTCTGTAAATGAGAACTTAACTGGTGATCAAATAGATATGAGTATGCTAGGTGTAGAAATCAAATTTTTGCTCGCCTGGAAAATTGCTCAGTCAGATTACTTTTCTATAGAAGCTGGGCCAGCTTTACAGCTTAATGGAGAATTAAAAATAGATAATGAAGACCGTTATGAAGAATCTTTTACCGGTGGATTAAATTCTATTCAATTGAAAGAGTTTCAAAACACGATGCCGGTTAACCTAAATGGAGTAGTGGGTTTTTCTGGAGGTGTGAGAAACTTTAGAGTTACAGCTCATTACCATTACTCATTTGTTGATGCCTTAACCGGTACAAATGCTACAGGTCAAGATATTGATGCAAATTTTAGTTTCATAAGCGTAGGAGCGAGGTTTTATTTTTAATTAAAAGCCAAACCCCAAAGGTTTTCAAAATCTTTGGGGTTGACTGATATTAAATACAGTTAATTTTTACCCTAACTTTTCAATAGCTGTTTCAATACGTTTTACTGTTTCTTCTTTACCTACCATAGAAGCAATTTCAAATACATCTGGTCCCATAAGACTACCTACTAGCGCAAGCCTTAAAGGCATCATTACTTTTCCAAAACCTATTTCCTGAGAGGTAATCCATCCTTTTACAGCAGTACTTAATCCGGCAGCACTATCATCTTCAGTATCATTGATTACATCGATCACATTTTTCATGATCTCATTTGTATCCTCTTTCCATGATTTTTTAGCATTCTTCTCATCATAGGAATCTGGAGCGGTAAAAAAGAATCCGGCCAACTCAAAAAGATCTTCTGTAAAAACAGCACGTTCTTTAACAAGTCCAGCAACCATATTTACGTAATCCTGTGAACCGTACGAGATGTTTTTTTCTTGTAACGCTTTCGCGAAAGCGGCACCTATAATAGCATCATCTTGCTTTACATACCATTGCTGCTGGAACCATTTTGCTTTTTCTGGATCATATTTAGCACCAGAACTATTCACTTTTTCTAAACTGAAAGCCTGGATTAACTCTTCTAGACTAAATATTTCCTGCTCAGTACCAGGATTCCAACCTAAGAAAGCAAGAATGTTTACCATAGTTTCAGGTAAAAAACCATCTTCTCTGAAACCGGTAGAAATTTCACCACTTTTAGGATCTTTCCATTCAAGTGGAAATACTGAAAAGCCCATTTTATCACCATCACGTTTACTCAGTTTTCCTTTACCAGTAGGCTTTAAAATCAATGGTAAGTGTGCAAATTTAGGACGTTCCCAGCCGAAGCTTTCATATAATAAAACATGCAATGCCATACTAGGCAACCATTCTTCACCACGTATCACATGAGAAATTTTCATTTCATGATCATCTACCACGTTTGCCAGATGGTAAGTAGGCATGCCATCACTTTTAAAAAGTACTTTATCATCCAGAAGACTGGTGTCGATCTCAATCCCTTTACGGATTTCATCAAACATGTGTAACGTCTTCAATTCTGGTTTAAAACGCACGGTATAATCATCACCACGATCGATTCTTTCTTGTACTTCTTCTTTGGAAAGCGTCAATGAGTTGGTAAAATTAAGTCTATTATTATGATTGTAAATAAAGGTTTCTTTATTAGCTTCAGCCGTAGCGCGAGCTTGAGCAAGTTCTTCAGCGGTGTCAAATGCATAGTAAGCAGCATCTTTTTCTATCAATTCTTCTGCAAATGCGCGGTACATATCTTTGCGCTCGCTTTGACGGTATGGACCGCAATTTCCTTCCTTGCCAGGTCCTTCGTCATAAGGAATGTTGCACCAGTTTAATGCTTCTATGATATAATCTTCTGCACCTTCTACGTACCTATTTTGATCGGTATCTTCTATACGTAGGATAAAAGTCCCGTTGTGTTTTTTGGCAAATAAATAGTTGAAAAGTGCTGTTCTTACACCACCTATATGAAGTGGTCCCGTAGGACTAGGAGCAAATCTTACACGTACATCTGTACTCATTTTTTAGCATTTTTTAATGGAGTGCAAAGTTAGGGATTCTAGTTATGAGTTTAGAGTTATGAGTTTGGAGTTTTAAGTATTTATATATGATGCAAACTTTCCCAAAACCTAAATGTTAGGTTTCTTTTTATAAATATTCTAAGTGAATCTTTTTAAAAAGGTGTTCTACAGCCTAGATCTTTTTGGTTAATTTTTGGAGCAATGCAAAAAAGTAACAAAAGCTAATTGCATGTTTTAATATTGAACTTAAACTTAAGTTCAGGTTTAAATTTTACTTAACGCCACCATTTCTTCAGGTACATGCTTGTTTACAATTGCAAACCATAACGGCGGTATGGTAGCAATAACCATCATGGTAGGATAACCATACGGCAATTGTGGACTTATATTATGATAGTCGAGTAATTGGTATTTTTTGTTTGCTCTATAGTGATGATCGCTGTGTCTGGTAAGTTCATAGAGTAAAATTCTACCCAAAGCATGATTAGAATTCCAGCTGTGAATTTCTCGAACTACTTCATATCGTCCAGATTTTTTTTGCGCCCTGCGCAGTCCATAATGTTCTAGATAATTGATGATCTCAAGTAGAGAGAAACCTACAAAAGCAACGGCAATTGCTATTACCATCGTTGCCCAAGAAAAGAACAAAGCGATTGCCAGCAAATAAGAAATCTGAATCAATGTGTACCAAAACATATCATTCTTAAGTGAGAAGAAAGATCTACCAACAGCTTGGTTTAATCGGTTTTGAATTTTCCAAGAACTGGTATATTGCGTGGTTACAGATCGCAACCAGAATGCATAAAGGTTCTCATTGTATCTAGCCGTGGCAGGATCTTCTGGTGTTGCTGCTTTTAAATGATGATTGTAATTATGCTCAATATAGAAATGCATGTACAAACTAGGAAGTAACAATAGCTTTCCTAAAAACCGTTCCCAAGTTTCTTGACGATGACCCAATTCATGTGCTACATTAATCCCATTACTTCCTGCAACGATTCCTAATGAAAAAATTAAGCCTACCGTTTCATAAGTCTCATAAGAAAGGCTAGAATAGGAGTAGAGTCCATAAAATAGTGTACCAAAAATTATAGGCACATTAAGCCACAGTAGTATATCAAAAAACCTGTTTTTTAATTTACTTTGTTTGTCTTCGTCACTTAAATTAGATTTTAATGACGGCATCCAAAGTTCAACTATAGGAACAATGATAAAAAGGACAAATGGAGTTAGAAATAACCACAATCCACCATTAGTTATACCTAGGACACAAAATACAGGAACAATATAAGCTGATAAATATTTAAGATCTTTCATTTAAAAAAGTAGATTGCTAGATAAATATACAACAATGAGGTAATTCTCAATAAACTATCATATCATGGATTTTTTATGAGCAAGTAGTAATATCATAAACTTCAGACTAATCCGTTATATTTACCACTAGCACACGACAATATATAAAATGACGAATTTTGAAATCATAGAGCAAAAGCTCAAGCGTTTTATAAGTAAATATTATCGCAATGAATTGATCAAGGGATTGATACTTTTTTTTGCTCTAGGTCTCTTGTACTTTTTATTTACAGTAGTAATAGAGTACTTTCTTTGGTTAAACCCTTTAGGTAGAACTATTTTATTCTCCTTGTTTATTATTACCGAAGGTTTTTTACTGATAAGATTTGTAGGTATTCCACTAGCAAGGTTGTTCAAATTATCAAAAGGCATTGATTTTAGGGATGCGAGTACGATGATAGGAACTCATTTCCCAGAAGTTTCTGATAAATTGATTAATGTTTTACAACTTCACAAAAATGGAGGCGATGATGAGCTTACATGGGCTAGTATTAATCAAAAAAGTGAAGAGTTAAAACCCATTCCATTTACACTTGCTATAGATTATAAGAAAAATAAGAAGTACCTACCTTATCTCGCTATTCCTGTGGTAATTATAGCAGGCTTAGTGTTTTCAGGTAACAATGAAATCATTACAGATAGTGCAAAACGTGTGGCAAATTTTAACAATGAATACTTACCACCGGCGCCTTTTCGTTTTAAAATACTTAATGAAGATTTAAACACACTACAAAGAAGAGATTTCAAACTAAATGTAGAAGTAAGTGGTCGTAAACTTCCAGAAAATGCCACTATAGTTTTTAATAATCAAACCTATTTTCTTACTCAAGAAGCTCCAGGTCAATTTAGCTTCATTTTTTCAAAACCTACTGTCTCAACTCAGTTTTACTTATCGGCAAATGAAGTCAATAGTGAGAAGTATATATTAAATGTTGACGATGTACCGGTTTTGAATGGGTTTGAATTGTATATGGATTATCCTTCTCATACCGGTAAAAAAGATGAAAGGCTTTCAAGTACTGGTAATGCGATAGTTCCACAAGGAACTATGATAACTTGGTCACTTAAAACTACAAACACGTCACGAGTAGATTTTATAAGTAACAATGTTAGAAACAGTTTTGAGAAGAAAAATGACGGTTTCGCTTTCGCGAAAGCGGTATTACAACCACTTAAATATAGCATCGCAACTACAAATGAAAATATCAAAGATCATGAATTGCTTAATTTCAAAATCGATGTTGTAAAAGATGAGTATCCTGAGTTGAAGATAGAAATGAAGCGCGATTCATTAGATACAGAACTGATTTATTTTAAAGGACAAGCTGCAGATGATTATGGAATACGTAAAATGCAACTAGTTTACTATCCATCAGATAATGTATCGCAAATACTAACTTATGATTTAGGCACTAACCGTGGAACTTTTGATGAATTCCTATTGACTTTTCCAGGTAATGTGCCATTAAAAGCTGGTCAAAGTTATCAATATTATTTTGAAGTTATTGATAATGATGTAGTTAGTAACTATAAATCTACTAAGTCTGAAGTGTATTCTTATCGCAAATTGTCATTAGATGAATTAGAGGATAAACAACTTACTCAACAAAAGGAATCTTTATTAAATGTTGAAGAAGCTCTTAAAGAACAACAAAAGCAGCAAGATAAACTTGATGAATTATCTAAAGAACAATTGCAGAAAAAGGAACGTAGTTTTAATGATAAACGTAAGCTGCAACAAGCTTTAAAAAATCAACAAAAGCAAGAACAAAGAATGCGTCAGGAGTTAGAGAAAATGAAAGAAAATCTTGAAAAATCTAATCCTGAGGAAGATCCCATGAAAGAATTGCTGGAGGATCGAATGGAGAAGAGTGCTGAGGAATTGAAGAAAAATGAAGAGCTACTGAAAGAATTACAAGAATATCAAGATAAACTTACTCCTGAAGAATTGAACGATAAAATGGAGAAATCCAAAAAGAATTCAAAGAAACAACAAAGAAACCTAGAACAACTTTTAGAACTTACTAAAAGATATTATGTCCAGCAAAAATTTGAACAACTAGGAAAACAGCTACAAAAGATTGCTCAAAAACAAAAGGAGCAGTCAGAAAAAGATGGTCTTGAAAATAAGAAAGAAGATCAAGATGCACTCAATGAAGAATACAAGCAATGGGAGAAGGAGCTGGAAGAATTAGAGAAGGAAAATGATGGTTTAAAAGATCCAATGTCTTTGGAGTTTGAACCAGAGGAGTCTGATGAAATTAAAGAAGAACAAAAGCAATCGAGTGATGATTTAAATAAATCAAATACTTCTGAAGCTAAAAAGAAACAGAAGAGTGCTGCTCAGAAAATGCAAAAACAGGCTCAATCCATGTCAGCGCAAATGCAATCTATGGCTCAAGCTGGTATGGAAGAAGATGCCGAAAGTTTGCGTCAGATTCTTGATAATCTTCTGGTATTTTCTCAAGAGGAAGAGTCTTTGATGGAATCTATGAAACAAATGACTAGACTTAGTCCTAGTTTAGGTAAAAAGCTTAAGATTCAAAAGGATTTAGAAAAGGCTTTTGAACATGTAGATGATAGTCTGTTTGCGCTTGCTACTCGTAACCCTAAAATAGGTCAGGACATAAATGATGAGGTTACAGATATTTATTATTATATAGAAAAATCTCTTGATCAAATTGCAGAGTTTGAAATGCAGAATGGGCAAATATCTCAACAATTTATTTTCAAAGGTGCAAATACTCTTGCAGATATGTTGAGCAATACGTTAGATGCTATGAATAATAGTATCCCTAAACCAGGTATGGGTAAAGGTGGTGATCCTGGTCAAGGTTTTCAATTACCTACAATCATTAAAAAACAAGAAAGTTTATCTAAACAAGGTCAAGGTAAAGAAGGTAAGGAAGGAGAATCTGGTGAGTCTGGTAAAGAAGGAGAATCTGGCAAAGAAGGAGAATCTGGAAAATCTGGTGAGAGTGGACAATCTGGCGAGTCAGGCGAGTCAGGTCAATCTGGCGAATCAGGGCAAAACGGCCAGTCGGGACAAAATGGGCAATCTGGTGAAAGTGGTAATGGTGAAGGCGAAGGCGGAAACACAGGAGAAGGAAATGGTAAGGACGGTAATGGAAAAGGTGCCAATGGAAAAGGCGGTGATGGTAATGGAGATGGTAATGGAAATGGAGAAGGTGAGGATCAAGGTTATCGTGAAAGTGAAGAAGAAGCACAACGCATATATGAAATTTATAAGCAGCAACAAGAATTACGAGGTCAGTTAGAAGACATGATCCGTCGTGAAGGTCTTGAAGGTAAAGTTGGAGATATCACTGATAAAATGAAAGCGGTAGAACGCAAGTTGCTAGATCAAGGTTTTAATCGTGAGGTCCAGCAGCGTATGATGGAAATTCAGCATGATTTATTAAAACTCAAGGATGCCGGATTAGAGCAAGGAGAAGAGAATCAACGTGAGGCAAGAACTAATCGTAGAGACTTTTTAAATCGCACAAATTCAAAAATTCCCGACGCCTCTATGTATTTTAATAACAAGGAGATATTAAACAGACAAGTATTACCTTTGCAGCCGCAATTTCGTAATAAGGTAAAAGAGTATTTCAAATCAAATGATTGAGTTTAATTATCAAAATAATTTTGAACGAATTAGTGAGATTACATATGCTAATTGGTTAAATGCTGTTGCGTTTTCCGAAGATAAAACTATAGGTTATTTGTCTTATGTATTTTGTTCTGATGAATTTCTTTTGGAGATCAATCAATCTTATTTGAATCACGATACCTATACTGATATTATCACTTTTGATTATAATGAAGATGGATTACTTAATGGTGAAATTTACATTAGTACCGATCGAGTTGTTGAGAATGCTGTTCGCTTTCGCGAAAGCGAGACCGATGAACTTCATCGTGTAATGGTTCATGGACTATTGCATTTGTGTGGTTATCCAGATAAAACAGAAGAGCAAAAGGTTGCAATGCGTAAATTAGAAAACGAAAAAATTGGAATGTTTCACGTGAAACAATAGACTATGTTTAGTAGAGAATATGATGTTATAGTAGTAGG
>CAZBCH010000124.1:0-20080 GCA_964490235.1 uncultured Flavobacteriaceae bacterium
TGCTGTTGCAAGACATGGAGCTTATATATCTAGTGGAGTAATCATGATGCCTTCTTATATTAACATAGGCGCTTATGTAGAAGAAGGGACTATGGTAGATACTTGGGCAACAGTAGGTAGTTGTGCCCAGATAGGAAAAAATGTACATTTAAGTGGTGGCGTGGGAATAGGCGGCGTACTAGAACCTTTACAAGCAGCTCCAGTTATTATTGAAGACAATGCTTTTATAGGGTCACGTTGTATCGTGGTAGAAGGCGTGCGTGTAGAAAAAGAAGCTGTATTAGGCGCAAATGTAGTTCTTACTGCTAGCACAAAAATTATAGATGTGACAGGAAATGAACCAGTAGAGTACAAAGGTCGTGTGCCAGCTCGATCAGTAGTAATACCAGGCAGTTATGCAAAAAAATTTCCTGCAGGAACTTACAATGTACCATGTGCCATTATTATAGGACAACGCAAGGAAAGCACCAATAAAAAGACTTCTCTTAATGACGCTTTACGTGAATATAATGTAGCGGTGTAGTGCGCATATTACTCATTCAATATCAAATGTTGGGTGATGTGCTTACCAGCACCATCATCGCAGATCAGCTTAAAATGATCTATCCTGATGCACACCTGGATTACCTTATCGTTTCTCATGCACAGGCTTTAGTGGCGCATCACCCAGCTATCGATGGACTTGTAAAAGTATCCAAATCAGATTTTGAAAAAATGAGTTTTATAATCTCGCTTTCGCGAAAGCTGAAACAACATAAGTACGATCTTCTAATAGATGCTTATGGAAAAAATAATAGCGCTCTTCTCTCCTATTTATCTGGCGCAAAGCAGAGAATAGGTTATAAAAAATGGTTTTCTACTATAGCCTATACTGATTATGTGAAAAATGATCCAGATACAGCTATATATAAAACTGGAGTTGCATTAGGCAGCAGAATGTTGCTCACACGACCACTTACTGATCAAATAAACTGGTATCTCAAACCTAAAATATACCTTACTGAAACCGAAAAAGAGGAAGGTAAAAACTGGATTGAAAATTCTGGAATAGATTTAAACAAGCCGCTTACTATGGTAAGTGTTTTGGGAAGTAGCGAGATAAAAACTTTACCTTTTCAAAATATGGCAAAAGTTCTAGATGAGTTTGTTGCACAAACAAAGTCGCAGTTGCTATTTAACTATATTCCTAATCAAAAAGAAGCTGCTCTTGCTATTTATAACGCATGTTTACCTGCTACACAAAAATATATTTTTATTGATGCTTTTGCACCTAGTATAAGAGACTTTCTTAAGGTGCTATATCATTGTAATAGTATTATAGGTAATGAAGGTGGCGCTATAAATATGGGAAAAGCTCTTGACATCCCAACTTTTACAATATTTAGTCCTTGGATTAATAAGTCATCATGGAATGTAGGAGAAGATGGTAAAAAACATATTTCTGTACATCTTAAGGATTATAAACCAGAGCTTTTTCAAGGTGAATCAGTAAAGAAAATGAAGCCACAAGCACTGGAACTATATCAGGAGTTTGAAGCAAAATTGGTTTTTCCAGAGTTAGAAAACTTTACTAAAGAGAATTACTTATCGTAGTCCTTTTCTTTTAGTTTAAATTTCTTTTTTAATCTAATAATATCTTGCTGTTCTGAATTTAAATTTTCGTATTCCATATTAAACATCTTTCTTGAATACTTATCTCTTATGAAGTCACGCGCTTCAGTAATTGTCTTATTTATATCTATATAAGTAGCATATAAGCTGTTACTATGAGCCGATAATGAAATACAGCCTTCGTCGTGGTCTAGATAATGCTTTAATATTGCTTCTTTCAATAAATGAAGATTAGAAATTTTTCCATTGAATAAAATTTCATTATCTGATGTTAATTTAATTTCTAAATCATCACAAGGTTTCCTCTCCGATTTGTTATTAGTCTGGATGTCTGGTAATTTAATCTTTACACCACTATCAATATCAATTTGAATGAGCAAAGAGCTAATCCCTAATTTATAGACTTCAAATTTGTAATCACTTTCCCCAAACAATTTTAACATATCTTCAGCAGCCTTAACTTTATCATGAGTATTTATAAACTCATTAAGAATCAATTGATACGTTAAAAAGGTTGCTTTATCAATAAAATTTGATTTCTCGATTAAATTTTTTAGGCAGATAGAAGAATCATTAGTATTTCGTTCGAGAGATGACAAATCAATATAATCAAGGTCAGGATATTCAATACTCTGTTGATTAGGCAAGCCTATTATAAATTCAAGGATAAGCTTATAATTGGGTTGATTGTTTTCTACGAAGATATCTTTATCAACGAGACTTTTCTCAAAATCTTCCAATTCAACTTTTACAAGCGCATCGTTAGTATAATCTTTATAAAGGCATTCCATCACCTTATCTTCAAATAATGTTTGCGCACAAAAACCTAACAGCGGTAGTATACTGAATATCAGTACGAATAATTTATTTTTCACCCTGATTTTCCTTAATAATCCCATAAGGAGTAAAGTCTTTCTTTTCACCTCTGGTTGCTTTTCTTATCGCTTTATTCTTATCGATAGATTCTTGATTTTTATAACCGCGAGCGTGATCTAGATGCAAACATATGGCACTATAGCGTATCTGTTTAGATTTTAATCCATAATTAAAAAGTCGCTCGCCTAACTCACGATCTTGACCACCATATTGCATGCGTTCATCAAAACCATTTACAGCAATCAAATCTTTGAGCCAACCACTAGAATTATGACCATTCCAGCTTGCATTAGTAGGTGTTAAATTCTCCATGATTTTTGCAGTTACAAAACCTGAAGTTAACTTTTGATTTTTATAAGAAGTAGGAAGTCCATTTTCTCTTAACCATTCTACATCAAAACACCTTTGTGTTGCGATATCATCCTTTGTAATTTGTTGAGAAAGTTCTAATGGTAATTTGTAATAACCTCCTGAAAGAAAATGCCCGTGTTCTCTACGCTCATAATGAATTTGTAAAAAATCTTCTCTTGCTATACAATCACCATCAGACATTACAACATAATCAGAATTACATGCCATTAATGCTTTATTGAGAATAGTGCTTTTTTGAAAACCATCGTCTTCATGCCATACATGAATTATTTTCTTAGAACTATGTTTTTGATAGTTTTCAATAAATTCTTTTGTTTTCTCATCAGATCCATCATCTGCTATTATGATTTCAAACTGTCTAAAAACCTGATATTCATAACTCCATAGTGTTTTTTCTAACCATGGGATGGAATTATAAGTACTTATTACAACCGAAATAGATGGATCTTTAATCATAAAATATAAAGCAATAACTATAATCACAAATTTAATGATATAAAGCGACATTACTTTTTATACTCCTTATAATATTGCAAACCGTTATAACTCTATTTATCAATTACTTATTTTTTAAACACCATCCAGTTCACATCCTTCACAAGAAAATACAGCCTAAAATTAAATTTAGATAAAATTTAAATTAAACTAATTTTTAAATTAATCAATTAGATTTTAGGTTATTAGTATAACAAAGTTATTTTTGCTGCTGTCTAATTTTTAAACTACAGATTAGTTAATACTATGTCAAAATACCCTATTTCCGCAATAATCCCTGCATATAATGAGGCTCACAACATTGTAGAGGTTCTTAAAAGTGTAGATTTTTGCGACGAGGTTATACTTGTAGACAGTAACAGTACTGATAATACTGTTGAACTAGGAAGACCTTATTTTGATAAATTACTCACTAGAGAGTACATACACAGTGCCTCACAAAAAAACTGGGCTATTCCTCAAGCAAGCAATGAGTGGATTTTACTAGTAGATGCAGATGAAAGAGTCACGCCAGCGTTGAAAGAAGAGATTATAGAGTTGTATCCTCATTTAGAATCAAATGGTCATGTAGGGTACTGGATGGGAAGACGCAATTTCTTTATGGGAAAACAGGTGCGTTACAGCGGCTGGAAGAACGATAAGGTAATACGCTTATTCCGTAAGTCTAAATGTAAATATATTGATAAGCACGTACATTCTGAGATAGAGGCTGATGGAACTTTAGGCTGGCTTAATCACAAATTACTTCACTATAAGTATGTGAATATGGATCATCATGTGAATAAACTGCAGCGATATGCTAGTTTACAAGCACGTGATTTTGATAAAAAAGTAGGTAAAATCACATTGTTTCACGTAGTTATAAAACCGTTTTGGGGCTTTTTTAAACATTATATTATCCAACTAGGATTTCTAGATGGATTTGTAGGATTTTCTATCGCATACTTAAGAAGTTACGGTATTTTTATGAGATACGTTAAGTTATGGCTGTTACGTAGAGGAATCGATTAAGAAAGTAATTTTTCTATTTTTTCTTTTGTAAGGTCGTAATAATCACAAATCTGCTGCCATTGGACGCGATTAAAATCCTGACCTTTATTTACTTTTTTTAACGCCACAAACTGTGTTCCCATTATGGGAATAGGAATGTCTGGTTGTGAAGTGTTTTGTAGTGATTTAGTATGGTTAATCACTGCCATTGCTTTGAACCACAGATCATCTGCCTTAGGTGCTAGCTTCATGAATAGATCTACATCTTGAACATCGCTATGCAAACTATGCGCTGGATATAAAACACAAAAAGCTCCTACTGGCATATTATGAGCTCCTTGCTCTGCTGGATTTGCCACAAACGGCCATTTACTATAAGAGTTGATTTTACCATTTTCGTAAGTCATCTTACGACACCTATTACCTATGATCTGTTCTGGATGCTTTAAATGCTCTTCATAAATAATTTTAAGCGTATCTGATTGATAAATTACATCGTCGTCACAGGTTATGATGGTTTTATCTGGAAAAGCATTTATGCTATGAATTAATTTTCTATGGGAAAAACCATAAGCCGAATACCTGATCTCAAAAAGATCGCCTTGTAATCTAGCTAATCTTTTAGGTATCTTATCTTTGAGATCTTCTTTAAGCCACAATACAATCTTTTCAGGTAAATAATCCTGCTGCATCATACTGCGTATAGTGATATGCAAAGTTCTCAATCGAGTAGGAATAGATGTAAGAGAAACTATAACAGGAATTTTTTTTTGGTACTTATTACCTAATTTAGATTTAGGAATAAGCACCATTTTTATACTAGCACTTAAAGATTTAGGAATTTCTGATAGTTTCATTACTTAAAAATCCCTTTTAGTTTTTTCTTCAATCGTTTCTTTTTATGAAAAGCTTCCTGAAAATTCTGAGTGTGTTTCCACATGGTTTCAATGGTGTAAATTTCATCTTGACCAGAAATACGTGCATATTCTTTACCCATTATTTCATACATCCATTTTTTAGGCGATAATCGTTCAAAATTCTTTAATCGATCCTCATATGGAATTTCATAAAATTTCATTCTATTGAGATCTACTAATGAAAAATGATACATCTCACCATCTTTTTTGATTAAGGTGTTTCCTGGAGAATGGTCTAAAAAATACACACCAGCTTCATGCATTTTGTACATGAATTGTGAAAATTGAATCAGTATATTTTCTTTGTCTAGGAGATCATCATTGTTAGTAACCTCTCTATAGGTAAAATCATGATCTTCATAGGCGCTTACGTAGTAACTTTTATGTAATCCTACTCCGCCATATTGTTCTAGATATGCCACTGGCGATGGTGTACCTATATTGTTTTGCTCTAGATATTTAGCATTATAATAAGAACGTGCTGCTTTAGATTTTCTAAAGAATCGATAAGCGATTTTATTTATAAAATTGGGAGTTTTAAACGATTTTACTACTAGTTTGCTCCCTTCGTAATTGATGATTTTGATCGTGTTACGATCATCACCTAGCTGTCTAGAAGATTGATCAAATAATAGGAGTATTTCTTGAAACCGCTTTCGCGAAAGCGAATCACTAACAAAATTTTCTCTACTCATTGATCTCAGTTAATTTTAAAACAAAAATACATTAAATGCTTGCAACAAGATGAATATCATTCAGTCAATACCACTTGTTGTTGTTTTAATGAATGGCTTAATGGTGCGCCTTTGAGAAGTACTCGCCATAATTTCCAATTTTTAGATTTTACCAGACTAGAAAAGAAATATTTCAACACATAGAAAGTAAGCATTAATCTATGTGCCAAAATACCGTGATGTTTATGTATTAAATATAATAACGAAATCTTTTGCTCAATTTTAATTAAAATACTTTTTGCTGTACTACCACCTTTATAGTGAATGTAGGACTGTTGTGGATATAAATAGGAGCTTTGTCCTAGCGTTTTTAATATCCTCATTGACAAGTCACTTTCCTCATAGTACAAAAATAAGTTGGTATCAAAACCTCCAACTTTATTGAAACTAGATGCTCTGGTAAACATAAAACTACCTTGGACATAATTTGCTTTAATAGGCTCGTTATAAAATTTCTTGCGATCAGGATATTTACTAGGATTGATTTTTTCTAAAAAGCCACGTTTTAATAGTTGCCTTGCTGGTGTTGCAAAATGATCGATAGTGCCTCTAAAATTTTTATTTTCATCTAACATTTGAGGGCTACAAATCCCTATGCTTGTATCATTTTCCATAAAGTTGAAAAGGTCCAGCAATGTTCTATCTTGAACAAATAAAATATCGTTGTTTATAAAGGCGTAATACTTACAAGGTTGCGCTTTTTGCACTGCTAACATGTTCCCACCACCAAAACCTGTATTGATCCTACTCCTGTAAATGTTTACAAAATCTGGCGCTTGATCTACAAACTTCTTTAAGCTAGTATAGTCTTCAAAGCTAGATGCATTATCTAACACTACGATCTCATAATTCACGTCATTTTGAGTAAAATCCATGACAGATTGTATCGCTTCTATAGTCAGTTGAGAAGTGTTGTAATTAATTATTATGCAGCTTACATCAATCATTTTAATTATTTTAGAACCGCTTTCCAGTTTTTTGCAACCTCGTTAATCTCATAATTTGCAGCCTTTTTAATGGCATTATCCATCAACTCTCGAGATGGTTTTTGATCTAAAAACATAGAAAGATTCTTTATAAATAGGTCTTCCTGAAACAAAAAACCGTCTTGTTGATCGCTTATTATTTCTTTAGGGCCTATATGAGCAGTAGCAATAGGAATACTTCCAGCAGCCATGGCTTCTATAATTACCATTCCAAAAAGCTCCTGCCATTTTGCTGTCCTCTTAGAATTTAATACTAAATAGTCTGTCCTATTGAAAAGATTATTCAAGACTGATCTATTTTGCGTAGCTGGTAAATAATTTAAATGATCGTATTTATTTACAATAGTAATCACTTCTCTTTCTAGCGGACCATTTCCTATAATCGTGAAAGTCACTTGATTCTTTTCTTTAAAAAACTCTAGAAGCTCCAAAACACCTTTTTGTGTTACGAGTCTACCTACGTAACAAAAACTAATGCCATCTGAAGGGTTAGAATTTTTGGCTTCAAAAAAATTAGCCTTATGAAAAGCGTGTCCTACTACATCAGGTTCTCGTTTTAAATTATAATGTGCTTCTAGGCTTTCTCTAGCTGTTGCAGTTACCGTAAATACTTGTTTTACCTGTTCTTCTAGGAATGCCTTCCATACATTTTTTACTTTATGATTGACACCTTTTTTCTTAGGAAAGTGCGAGCCATCCCAGATAGGCCATGAAGTATGATAATAAATTTGATGACCACGTAAAACGTTGCGTAGTCTAAGCAAGGTTTTATCATATGGAGCAATACCTAAGACAATTTTCTTATTAGATGTGAATAACAATTGTAGCAAAGTAAATAGGTTTTTCCATTGCTTTATAAATAGACGGAAATCTAACTTAATTATCGCTTTGAACATTCTACTCAAAACAGAAAATTCCCTATAGATAACTGTATAACCTTCTTTATTTGCTAATAATTCCAAAGCCTTATAATGGGAATTTGCGCCAGATTTATGAAGGACTATTATATTGTTTTTAAGCTTTGCCATGGAAGATGCAAAGCTATCATATTCTTATCACTTTATTATATTAGGAATATGTGTCAGTTATCGTAATAAAAAGTAATTTTGCAAACCATGGGAAGAAGTGAAAGAAGTAGAAATAGAAGAGATCAAGTAAGAGGTCGCAAGCCTAGTAAGGATAAACAATTAGTAGTAGAATTACCTCGCGAAGCTATCAATCTAGCGGTAACCGCTTTAAAAAAAGGAGATACCATACTTTATCCTGCTGATACCGTTTATGGTCTAGGATGCGATGCTTCAAATTATGAAGCTGTTCAAAAGATTTATGATATTAAAGGCGCAGATAAATCTAAGTCTTTGATTGTTCTAGTAGATAGCTTTCAAATGCTGGAATATATTGTAGAAGACGTTCCAGATATGGCCTGGGAAGTTCTTAAAGTGAATAAAAAACCACTTACCATCATCTATGATCGACCTAAAAACGTCGCAGAAAATGTTATTGCCGCAGATGATTCTATTGCTGTTAGGGTAACTAACGATCCGCTTTGTAGATCAATTATTAAAAAATTGCGCAAACCTATAGTTTCTACCAGCGCAAACTTTCATGGTGAAGACACACCTATTCATTTTGCTGATATAAGCGAGGAATTAAAATCAAAAGTGGATCACGTCATGGATCTTCCCTTAGTTCACAAAAACATCAAACCTTCTTCCATAATGAAGATTTCCAGTAATGGAATTATAAAAATCATACGAGAGTAAGCATGGATCAAAAAACACATTATCCTGAAGCGATTCAAGAAAACGTTTTTAGAACCTTGAGTCAGGCTGCAGAAGAGCTAGAATTGCCAGCTTATGTAATAGGCGGCTATGTACGAGACTTTTTCTTAAAAAGAGGTCAGAAAAAAGACATTGATGTTGTAGCAGTAGGAAGTGGGATCTCGCTTGCGCGAAAAGTAGAAGAGTTACTACCTCATAGTACAAAAGTTTCAGTATTCAAGAACTTTGGTACAGCAATGGTAAAAACTGATGATCTAGAACTAGAATTTGTAGGAGCTAGAAAAGAAAGTTACGATCGTGGCAGCAGAAAACCTGTAGTAGAAGATGGTACTCTAGAAGACGATCAAAACAGAAGAGATTTTACGATCAATGCAATGGCGTTTTCTTTAAACAAAAATAGTTTTGGAGCATTACTTGATCCGTTCAATGGTATGGAAGACCTGCGTAACAAAATCATACGCACACCTCTTGATCCTGATGTCACTTTTAGTGACGACCCATTGAGAATGTTGCGTGCCATTAGATTTGCAGCACAGCTTAATTTTAGAATAGAATCAGAATCTTTTCAAAGTATTAAACGCAATGCGCACCGTTTAAAAATTATTTCTAATGAACGTATTGTAACTGAGCTTCATAAAATCATGATGTGCGACGAGCCGTCATTTGGATTTTTACTCCTTGAAAAAACTGGTCTATTGAAGTTAATCCTACCAGAGCTTATTGCATTAAAAGGAATAGAAGAAGTAGAAGGTCAAAAGCACAAAGATAATTTTTACCATACACTGGAAGTAGTAGATAACATCTCGCGCAATACAGAAGATTTATGGCTGCGATGGGCAGCACTGTTACATGATATAGGTAAAGCGCCTACAAAACGTTTCAGTAAAAAAGTAGGCTGGACTTTTCATGGTCACGAGTTTAAAGGTTCAAAGATGGTTTATCATTTATTCAAAAGGCTTAAAATGCCATTGAATGATAAGATGAAATTCGTTCAATTGATGGTGCGCATGTCTTCAAGACCTATTGCAGTCATAGATGAGAGCGCCACAGACAGTGCCGTAAGGAGACTGGTACACGACGCTGGTGAACACATTGAAGATTTAATGACATTATGCGAGGCAGACATCACCACAAAAAATCCTCGTAGATTTAAGCAATATCATAATAATTTTCAAAAAGTAAGAGATAAAATTGTAGAGGTAGAAGAACGTGATCATGTGCGCAATTTTCAGCCGCCAGTTACTGGAGAAGAAATTATGGAAGCGTTTAATTTAAAGCCATGTCGAGAAATAGGACAAATAAAAATGGCCATTAAAGACTCCATTCTAGATGGTGTAATTCCTAATGAACATGACGCTGCTTATAAATTCATGATTGAAAAAGGAAAAAGTCTGGGACTTACTCTTAAATAACGTTGCAGCTTTAACATTTCTAAAGCTTTAAAATTCATATCTTTAAAAAGATCATTTTAAGGCTATGGATTCTAAAAAAATATGCATACTAGTTTTTATTGCGTTTATAGGCATAAGAGGCGTTAGTCAAAATAATGCAACTACCCTACCTTTTATCAATGAGGCAACTTGCGATATTAATTTTGAACCTACGATTTCAGTTGCAGATCTTGAATTATTTGCCAAATGCTTTGTGTACAAATCTCCAGAAGTTACCGCACAATCTACCATTAAAAATAACCAGATCAACTTTAGAAAATTGCCGTTACTAATAACAAATGATGAATTCGCGACGGTTGAAAATTCTTATAGAGAACCATTAATTTTCTTTGGTGAATACGATTTTGAATTTGCTAATAGTAAAACAAATAACCTTGCTTTTTTTGAGGCAAATCGCAATAGTGTAATGGCCTCAGGATTTAGTATATTTTTACCAGAGCCTATCTTTTAGAGTTTTATACTATCGCTTTTACAAAAGCGTCTTTAATATACTTTACCATCAACTTTCAGAAAGTAATCCTGCGATTGAGCAAGTAATTGAATTCCCTTAACAAGTTAAGTTTTATTTTTAGGGTGATTTAATCTGTACTATTGAGACCTTTTTTACTCTTTCTACTGCTATTTTTTGTGTCTTTTGCAAATGCGCAAGAACCAGTGCGTCTCGTTATAGATGAAAAAGCAGGATTACCTTCTAACGAGGTATATGCCATAGAAGAAGACAGCAATGGCTTTGTATGGCTGGCAACTAATAAAGGTCTGGTCAGATATGACGGCTCGACTTTTAAAAATTATAAGCATCCAGAACAACGCGGACTTTCCATATTTGAACCTTTTGTAGATGCCCAAGATCGTTTGTGGTGCATGAATATTTCTGGACAAATATTTTATGCTCAAGGTGAAAACTTATTTCTATTTATTGATTTAAAAGACGATCTCAACGGTTCTCTTGCTTCCATAGTAGCAAATGATGATTACCTCATTGTTTCTATGTACTTAAAAAACATTGTAATCAATTTAAAAACCAAAGAAAAACAAATTGAATTATTCCGTAGCGATAACAATAAGCTCACTTACAATTATGGATTTAATAAATCCTTTGATCAGAAACTTTATCAAAGTTTAAACCAGCACATTAGAATATTTAAAAATGGTAAATTTTCAAATAATCAAGTTTTACCTAAGATTATTTTTAAAAAGGATGAGCGACCAGAACCTATCCAACTTCTTAAAAATGAAAAAAAGGAGTTATTCCTATTGCAGCAAATTGCATTTAAGAAACCTAAAATTTTCAAATTTATAAATAAAAAATGGCAGGAATTAGTAGTTCCAGACTCGTTTGACAAAGTGAAGATCACGATGCCTCGTTTTATCAATAATCGACTGTGGTGTCCTACAAACGAGGGATTATTTATATTTTCTTTGAAAAGAGATACTCTTGTTCAAGATGCGCACTATCTCAAAGATTGTTATGCGACAGATTTATTTCAAGATGTAGATCATAATATTTGGGTGAGCACATTGAGACAAGGTCTAGTAGTTTTTCCAAATATTTATGTGAAAAAGTTACAACTTCCAGAACGGCTACCTAAGAAATTAATCAAGACAGGACCACAAGAGTTGATGATAGGATTTGAGTCTGGGAAAGTCGTAAAGTTTGATACTAAAAAAGAAAAGAAAACTATAATTGATCTTCCTACTAATTCTGCGATTAGTAACATCACTCATGATGCAGAGAAAAATAGAACTTTTATTTTTCAAAAAGCTCACAACTACTTATATGACTCAAATGATAGTACAGTTTCTAAAATAGAAAACACATTAAATAATGTAAAGAATGCAGCAATTGTAAATGGTGACACTTTAATGGCTGCATTGTCAGGTAGGTTGATCATTACTTCTATTAACAACAACAAATTTGATAAAAAAGAAGATTTTAGTTTTCTAAAACAAAAAAGAGGCTACTCTGTATTACATGATCATTTTACAAAAACTCAATACTTTGCCGCCGTAGATGCTTTATATTTTAAAAAAGATGACGGTCAATTTCAACAAGTTTTATATAATGGAAATCCCATTTTAATTAAGAAGTTGACTCAAGACAAAAACGGAATAATATGGGCATCGTCTTTTACAAACGGTATTTATAAAATAAAAAATAATGAAGTAATACAGCATATTTCTTTAACATCTGGACTAAACTCATTGATTATAAATTGCATTGCATTACAAGAAGATTATTTATGGATTGCCACAGAAAATAGTTTGCAGCAGTACCATATACCATCAGGAAACGTTAAATCTCTCAATACTAATGATGGTATTCCTTCTTTTTCTATTATCGATATGGAAATTATAGATAATAACATCTATATGAATACCACAGAAGATGTCTTTCAGCTAGATATTGAAAAAGTTTTTAAACCAGCTGTAAATACAGAGTATTATATTACCGAAATTCTAATAAACGGAAAAAAACAACCGAAGCAATCTCTTTATAAAGTACCTGATAAAGAAACCAGTACGACTATAAACTTTAATGCAAATGGTCTACGTGGTCTTACCAGCAGCACTTTTGAATATCGTATTAAAAATTATACAGACTGGACTACTTTACCACAAGGTCGCAATAGCATACAATTTGCTTCTTTACCTATAGGAGATATCACCTTTCAACTCAAGAAATCAGAGAACAGCGTTATTAAAGAAATAAATTTTGAAGTACAACAGATATTTTATAAAACACTATGGTTCTGGGCGTTAGCTGCTTTTATTTTAATATTTGGTATTGTGTTTTATTATAGAAGGTTGTTACGCTTTCGCGAAAGCGAGAAAAACAAACAATTACGTAACCTAGCACTAGATAATGAATTGGTCTCTTTAAGATTAGAAAATTTAAGGTCTCAAATGAATCCGCATTTTATTTTCAATGCTTTAAATTCTATACAAGAATACATCGTAAGTAATGAAAAAAATCTAGCAAGTTCCTATTTGGTCAAATTTTCTAGATTGATACGTATGTATTTAGAACAATCTAGAGAAAATCAGATCTCACTAGATGAAGAAATTCATGCCATGCAACTGTATTTAGAATTAGAAAAAGTGCGGTTTGAAGACAAACTAGTTTATCATTTAAATATAGATCAACATCTACCGATACAAGAAATTTACGTACCACCTCTTTTTATACAACCTTATGTAGAAAATGCTTTAAAGCATGGATTACTTCATAAAAAATACGATCGCAATCTTCATGTCAATTTTTCATGGAATGACAGCACAAATACTCTTGAAATTTGTGTTGAAGACAATGGAATAGGAAGAGAAAAAGCAGCCGTTATAAAAGCAGAGCGCAGTACATACCATAAAAGTTTTGCCACGTATGCAAATGATGAGCGTGTAGAATTACTTAATAGCAAACGAAAACATAAAATTAAAGTCGAAATCCAAGACCTTAAATCAAAAAGTGGTGATGCACTAGGTACTAAAATATGCATCTACATCCCTCAAGATAAAGAATATGAAAGCAATAATAATAGATGATGAGAACAAGGCCAGAAAACTGTTGCAATCCATGCTGGAAGAACACTGTCCAGAAATCAACAGTTTTTTACAAGCAGATGAACTAGAAAATGGTGTAGATATTATAAAAGAAGAACAACCAGACTTAGTATTTCTAGACATTGAAATGCCCAGATATTCTGGTTTACAAATTCTTGAATTCTTTGAAAATCAACCTATCGATTTTCAAATCATTTTTACCACAGCTTACAATCAGTATGCCATTGATGCTTTTAAATTGAGTGCCGTAGATTATTTACTTAAACCGGTAGATCATGAAGAGCTTAAAAAAGCTGTTCAAAAAGCGATTGAACTAAAAGATCAAAATAACATAACCACAAATCTTCAAGAGCTCAAAAAGTCATTTAAAAAATTAGCCGCAAGCAAAATAGCCCTTGATGTACCTCGTGGTATGTTATTTATTAATCATGACGATATCTTATATCTGGAGGCTGATGGCATGTATACTACGTTTTTCATGAAAGACAATAGTAAAGAACTCATATGTAAACCATTAAAACATTTTGTAGATCAATTAAAAGACAGTGCTTTATTTTATAAACCCCATCGCTCCTACTTAATTAACATCAATTCTATAAAAGAGTTTAATAAAAAGGAAGGTGGTCATTTATTAATGGAAAACAATACCATTGTGCCTATTTCTAGGGATAAAAGAGAAGAGTTTTTTGGACTGATAAAAGAGCTGTTTTAACTATAACTCTATAAAAGTTTCATATTTAAGACTGTCTGTTAGGACAGTCTTTTTTATTTCCTGCGATTCAGCAACTTAAACTGCATTTCAGAAAGCAAATTGATTTTGAGGCCTTTAAAACTACAATTTTGTAATTGTAAATATTAATAAATCAAAATCAATCATGAAAAAATCATTACTCATTATCACATTCCTCCTAAGCTTGTGTACGAGTGCACAAATTTATGTAAATGCTAGTGCCACTGGAGCTAACAATGGTACTTCCTGGACAAATGCATTTACAAGTTTACAGAGTGCTTTGAACCAAACCAATGTACAAGACATTTGGATCGCAGCAGGAACCTATAAACCAGGTTCAACTCTCAACAGTACCTTTGTAATAACAAGACCTTTTACGATTTACGGAGGTTTTGATGGCACGGAAACCAGTTTAAGTCAACGTGATTTTGCAACTAATATAACTAGACTTTCTGGCGATCTCAATGATAACGACACTTTAGCACTTGATTATAATTTAACTGAAAGAAGTGATAATGCCTATCGTGTGGTATTAGTAAATTCCCAAAATGTCATTTTAGATGGTATAACTATTTCAAATGCAAATTTAAGACGTAATGGAAACACTACAGGTATTAACGAGGGATCTGCAATCGTGGTGCAAGCAAATACTATTATTAGAAATTGTGTGATTGAGAGAAATGTAAGTGAATACGGCGGCACGATTAGTATAGGAAATAATAATACTAATTCTGTCATCAACATAGAAAACACTGTAATTAGGAACAATCAAGCGCTCTATGGAGCAGCTATCTATTCTAGTAGCGGTATTGATTCAGAACTAAGAATCGTGAATTCATTAGTGCATGATAACACTTGTAGATCTTTACCGTCTTCTTTTAATGCGGTAAATAATATGGTGTGGATGGAAAATAATGGTACAGCGCCTAATAGCCTTACCGTAGTTAATTCTACTTTCACAGGTAACGTCTATGTAGCCTCTGGAGTTAAAGACATTTTTAGAGTAGATAATAACTTGCAACCTGACTTCCTGAGATTATACAACAATATTTTCTACTTTAATTCTCCTGGAACTAGAGCGATTAACAGTAATGGACAATTTCAAGAGCTCACCATAGAAAATAACAACGACGAAAACAGTTTTGCAAATGTTAATACGAGCAACGCAGTAACCACGCTCTCTAATAACATCTCTAGCGATCCTTTGTTTGTCAACAACACAAGTGATTTTGGATTATTGACTAATTCTCCTAGTATTAACACAGGTAACAATTCGTTTTATAATAACAATAGCTCTGAAACCACAGATCTAGCTGGTAATGTACGTATTCAGAACAGTACTATCGACATGGGTGCCTATGAAGGAATAAATGTACCGCAGGCTGCGACTATTATCTATGTGGATAAGGATGCAACAGGAAGCAATGATGGGACAAGTTGGGCAGACGCCTACACTAATTTACAAAATGCCATTCAACTGAATGCAGCATCAGAGTTCTGGATTGCAGAAGGAACATACACGCCAGGTTCACAATTGACTAGCACCTTTGATCTAAACACTGACGACACTAAATTATATGGAGGTTTTAATGGTACAGAAACCATGTTATCTCAAAGAAATCCTAGTACACACGTGACCATTTTATCAGGAGATTTAAATAATAATGATACCGGAGTGTCTTATTATGGAACAGATCGAAGTGATAACTGTTATCATGTAATTACTATAAATGCAGCAAACTGTATCGTTGATGGGGTCACTATCACAAGTGGTCAAGCTAATGGTGGTACAGCTATTGATCAAGAAGGTGCAGCTATATCTGTTAATAACGGTAATTTTACATTAAACCGTTCTCGTATTGAAAAATGTGCGACCGTGCGCGGTGGTGCCATAAGAGCTATTGACCAGGTAGGCACCCTTGATATAGAAAACACAGTTTTCACAGAAAATCTAGGTAATATTGGTCCTGTGCTTTATGCTAGAGCTGGTGGCGGCAACTTCTTTGTCAGGATGACTAACTGCCTTTTAGATAATAATACCAAAGAGAGTATAGGTAATCCTAATGGAATAGGAATCGTATGGATACGTCAGGATGGTGGCGGCGTCATTGGGTTTGAGGTAATAAATACTACCATTGTACATAATAAAGCAGATAATTCTACGATAAGCACACCAGTCTTTTCCATATCGCAAATAAATGGAAGCAATCGTGCGGCAAATGCGTACATCTACAACTCTATATTTCAAAACAATCAGAATATTACTGGTGGGAACACTCAACCTCTTACTAGCGTAGGAAATGGAACATCCATGAATAATGCACAGTTGTATGCAGTACAATATTCATTAGACGAATCTGGATTTAGTAATATAGGAAACAATGGTAGTACGTTTATAAATACAAATAATGTAAGTGGTGCCCCATTATTCACTAGCGCTACAGATTACACACTACAATCAAGTTCACCGGCTATAGATACAGGTATCAACTCACTCGTTCCTTCAAATATTACAACAGATCTTGCTGGAAATAACCGTATTGCAAATAATACAGTAGATATGGGCGCATATGAATTCGGTGCTACAGCAAGTATTGAAGAAAGCGCAAATTTAAAATTCACACTTTATCCTAATCCGGTAAGCTACATTTTAAATGTAGATTGTGGTGATTCCGCTTTCGCAAAAGCAGAAATATTCAACTTACAAGGTCAACGAGTGGCAACTTCTAAAACAAAAGAAATAAACGTTCAAGAATTGAAAACCGGAATGTACCTCATCAAAGTAGAAACAACAGATGGTGCCGTAGCATCACAACAATTCATTAAAAATTAAAATTATGATGAGGCTATAGTTTATAGGGATTTTCTATAGTTGTATTAGGGGAAATCTAATAATAGTATTAGGTTTTAAATAGAAATCGAGTTACAGCAATGTAGCTCGATTTTTTGTTTATTCCATTAACAAATACTATCTTTAAAATCATGAAAAAGTACCTTTTAATTTTCATTTCTATTTTAACTGTCTCTTGTTATGGACAAGAAATTGCAAATGATGAGTTACAAGGATTTAATCTTTTTCTTATGCCAGCTCCTCAAATTGAGGTTACTTTAAGTCTAGATAGTAATAACATTATTAATCCTAATACAGGATTTTCTGTAACGCCTGGTGTCAATACAGTTGACATGGTTGCCGTTTATAATGAGTCGCAGCTATTAAAACCTAAGCCTTTTATTCCTAATTCTAATACAGATTATGGCAGGCTGCGTTTTAAAAGTGATCGTCGCACGACCGGTGTAGGATTTAGCAATGGTGCTAGTTTTGCCACTCGATTCAGAGAGACCAACCCAGCGTTTTTTGAAGCAAATAGAAATTCTGTTTTTCAAAGATCCTATAATCCACTTTCTTGCTACAATAACTTCTGGTAAAATATTATTGCCTTTTACAATATTTTTTTTGAATCTGTTTTATGGATTCATGGTATTCTTGCTTTCGCGAAAGCGAGATCACCACTATCTTTACAAAACAAATTATAGTCCATGAATAAACAAGAAATTCTCAATAGATTTATAAGCTACATTACCATAGACACAGAGTCTGATCCTAATAGCGACACGACTCCAAGTAGTGAAAAACAATGGGATCTTGCACGCAAATTGCATCAAGAATTATTAGATATGGGAATGAGCGAGGTCACTATAGATGAGAACGCTTATATCATGGCTACCTTACCATCTAATGTTGAATACGATGTTCCTACCATAGGTTTTATTTCTCACTTTGACAGCACACCAGATTTTACAGGTAAAGACATTAAACCACAAATCATAGAGAATTATGACGGTGGCGATATTCCATTAAAAGGAAGTGATCTAGTGCTTTCACCAGATTATTTTGAGGACTTAAAACAGTACAAAGGCCAGACGATAGTTACAACTGATGGTACAACCTTACTCGCTGCAGATGATAAAGCTGGGATTACAGAGATCATGACTGCAATGAAACACTTGATTGAAAATCCACAGATAAAACACGGAACTATCAAAGTAGGTTTCACTCCAGATGAAGAGATAGGTCGTGGCGCACATAAATTTGATGTAGAAAAGTTTGGTGCAGATTGGGCTTACACCATGGATGGAAGTCAAATAGGTGAACTGGAGTATGAAAATTTTAATGCTGCAGGTGCGGTAGTCACTTTTCATGGTAAAATAGTGCATCCTGGTTATGCAAAAGGAAAGATGATCAACTCAATGTATGTTGCTCAGGAATTTATTGATTCCCTACCTAGACTTGAAACTCCAGAGCATACTGAAGGTTACCAAGGTTTCTTTCATTTACATAATATGAATGGTGCTGTAGAAAAAACAGAATTACATTACATTATTCGAGATCACGATAAAGAACATTTTGAAGCTCGCAAAGAGGTCATGCACAAACTTGTTCAAGTACTTAACGAACAATACGATCGTGAAGCCGTAAGTATTGAAATTAAGGACCAGTACTACAACATGCGCGAGAAAGTAGAGCCCGTAATGCATATAGTAGATGTGGCTGAGCAAGCGATGAAAGATCTAGGAATAGAGCCTTTAATAAAACCTATACGTGGTGGAACTGATGGCTCGCAATTAAGTTATATGGGGTTACCATGTCCTAATATCTTTGCTGGTGGCCATAACTTTCACGGGCCTTACGAATACGTTCCTGTAGAAAGCATGATTAAAGCAACAGAGGTAATTGTGCGCATTGCAGAATTAGTAGCTACAAAACAATAATTATGTTCAAGCAATCTTTGTCTTTCACTTTTATCTTCTGTTTTGCAATAATTAGTACTGCGCAAGACAAAGAGTTTTTAGATAAAAAATTTGAACTGTCTAATTCTCAAATGGCATCTTATTACAGAATAAGTACAGAAGACCCTTCTATTGGGCTTACTAAATATGAGACTTATTACATAGAGAACGATTCTCTACAATCTAAAGGCTATGTAAATTCTAAGAATCCAGACCGTAAATCTGGAACATGGCAATGGTTTTACCCAAATGGAAATAAAAGAAGTACTAGGTCATATTCTAATGGTCGTACCGTAGGCAATCAAACGTTTTATTTTGAAGATGGTAGTCTTCAAGAATCTTACAGTTATAATAAAAACGTAAAAAGAGAAATGCCATATCAATACGATTATTATAAATCAAATGACGGTAGGGTTTTAATTGAAAAAGGTAATGGAACTTATAATGGTGCTTACCGAGGAAGATTAAGTAATGAAATCGATAGTATAAGTGGAAGTATTAAAAATAAGCTTGCAGAAGGTAAGTGGAAAACTTTCAAAAATGGCAAGTTAATTTTAGAAGAAGAATTTAAACAAGGTGTCTTAATTTCTGGTATCCGGTATAAATCTGGAAAGAAATTAGTTTACAATGATTTCTATACCAAAGCTGTTCCAGAAATGTCAATGGAGAAATTTAGACGCAAACTTAAAGCAAACATGAAGTATTATCATGAGAGAATTGATATTGATGAGCAAGATTATGTAGAGAAATTGATTTTATTGATTGATGTAAATACTGATGGGACTATCACA
>CAZBCH010000125.1:0-2908 GCA_964490235.1 uncultured Flavobacteriaceae bacterium
AAAATTCGGTAAAATAACAGAGTGGAGTGAAGAGCTAGGAGAGAAGTTTTTTGATTATTACGGCAAAGTATTTGAAGAAGGTGCTTTAACTGCGAGAGAAAAATCTCTAATAGCTCTAGCTGTTTCTCATACCGTTCATTGCCCTTATTGTATAGATGCTTACACTAGTGATGGTTTAAAAAGAGGAATCACAAAAGAAGAAATGATGGAAGCTGTACATGTCGCTGGTGCAATTCAAGGAGGTGCAACTCTAGTTCATGGTGTGCAAATGATGAATAAGGTGAACAAGCTGGAGATGTAAAAATGACATTTTTTATAGAATCTTAATCTGGAAAGGGAACTCTTGATAATGTAGAATTTCAATTCCCAATTTAAGGTTATAAGTTATTGTAATCATTTTTAGTATATCTGGACTTTCATTACATATATTTTAAAAAAGTCCCTTTAACTTGTATATTATTCCTATTTAGATAGACTTATGTCCACATAGTGACAGTTTTGTGAGAAATAGTCACTATTTATGCAAACCGCGCGACCTTTGTGTGCGTACTTATTATAATAGAAAAACTGACACCATTAGAATGGCTGTAAATACAAAAACTTCTTTAAAGAAGAGAGATTCAGACTTAGCAAACATTAATAAACAAATGCAAATCCTTAATGGAGAACCATTTTCAAATAGTGAGTTGCCTTCGTTTGCAAAGAAATTGAAAGAAATCAATGAATTACCACTTAGACCCAATACACTAGAAATTCTTCAAGTGAATGTAGGTTATATGTGTAATCAAGTTTGTGCTCACTGTCACGTGGATGCAGGTCCAGATCGTAAAGAAATCATGACTCGCGATAACATGGGGCAAATACTAGACGTGATTAAAACTACTGGTGCTCATACGTTAGACCTTACTGGTGGCGCTCCTGAGATGAATCCAGATTTTAGATGGTTTGTAGAGCAAGCTGCAGAAGCTGGAATCAAAGACTTTATCGTTCGTTCTAACTTAACGATTATAAGAGCAAATCCTAAATATCATGATTTGCCAGATTTCTTTAAGAAGCACAATATTCATGTAGTTTCCTCTATGCCGCACTGGACCAAAGGAAAAACAGATAAGCAGCGCGGTGATGGAGTTTTTGATAAATCAATCAAAGCCTTACAAGAACTTAATGAACGTGGCTACGGTATGCCAGGAAGCGATTTAAAGTTGGATTTAGTGTATAATCCTAGTGGTGCTTACCTACCAGGAGATCAGGCGAGCATGGAGAAGGAAATGAAAGCTGCTTTATTAGAAGATTTTGGAATACATTTTCATAACCTTTTTGCGATTACTAATTTGCCTATTGCTCGTTTCTTAGATTATCTAGTTGCAAGTGAGAACTATGAAGACTATATGTATGCGCTAGTAGAAGCCTACAATCCAGCTGCAGTAGCAGGTGTCATGTGTAAAAATACGATTTCTATCTCTTGGGATGGATGGTTGTACGATTGCGATTTTAATCAGATGTTAGATTTAAAAGTAGATAATAAAATCCAGCATATTAAAGATTATAATGAAGATCTATTAAACGATCGCAATATTCAGATTTCTCAACATTGTTATGGCTGTACAGCTGGTGCAGGAAGTAGTTGTCAAGGCGTCGTTGCTTAACTCATGATTAAAAAAACACATTCAAATACCGCCATTCTTCTCTTTGCACAAACTGCAAGGGCAGATGCTTTACATAAGCCTCTGGCACACAATGTCGCATTTATGGATGTGCTTAATAAGAAGGTTATAAATACCGCAAGAGCTTCTGGATTTGATTTTTATCATTTTACTGAAGCAGAACAACGTGGCGTAGGCTTTGGGACTAGGTTTTCAAATTCTGTTCAAGATATTTTTGATAAAGGCTACGATTCAGTTATTTGCTTAGGAAATGATGCGCCTTTACTTACATTAAAATTGATAAAAGATGCTGCAGCCGCTCTAAACAATGGTAAAGCTGCACACGGAAAATCTTTAGACGGCGGTCTTTATCTTATCGCCATAAGCAAGAATAATTTTGAAGCATCTGTATTTCAAGGTTTGCCTTGGCAGTCTTCTAACTTAGCAGCCGCTTTTCATCGATATATTACCGATCAAAATCAAGAGTTAGAAATTTTAGAACCTCTAGCAGATCTGGATACTGAACAAGATCTTGAAGATTTTCTTTCTGGAAAAGATGCTCGTTGTTCTATTATAAGATTGCTTTTAAGTACGCTTTCGCGAAAGCGAAACAATTACTATTATCATATAGAACAGACTATCTCTGTTATTTCTCTTCTTCCTTTAAATAAAGGATCGCCAAAGGCAGCTTAATTATCAAAGCTAAAGCCTTAACGGCATTTCAATCATTTTTTATATTATTTCATGAAGAGAATTACTCTAATCATGCTACTCCTATGCGGTTTTTTAGGAGCAGCTCAAATTTCTATTACAGGAAAAGTTAGCGATAGCGCTGGCGATCCCATACCTTTTGCAAACGTTGCAGAGAAAGGCACTCAAAACGGCACAACCACAGATGGCAATGGTAATTATACAATTACCGTAGCAGATAACGCAACATTAGTGGTTTCTTTTATAGGTTATCAAACCGCGACCATTCAAGTTAAGAATGAAACTGTAATAAATATTACTCTGGAAGAAGGCGATGCTCTTGATGAGGTTATTGTAACTGCTCTAGGAGTTAAACGTCAAGAACGAGAACTAGGTTATGCCGTTCAAACGCTAGATACAGAACAAATTCAAGAAGTAAAAGCAGTTAATTTTGTAGATAATCTTCAAGGTAAAGTCGCTGGGATTACTGTCACACCAGGAGCAACTGGTGTAGGTTCTTCATCAAAAATCACTATACGTGGCGAGGCTAGTTTTTCAAATAATAATCCGCTATT
>CAZBCH010000126.1:0-2471 GCA_964490235.1 uncultured Flavobacteriaceae bacterium
CCTTATCGAATGGGAAACACTTTTGTGATGACTCACCATTCCGACAAATGCCGCCCAAACAAACTAGCTGACGTTATGGCTACTGATTACCGGCACGATTTTGGCGAAGCGCTTTATAAATACATCGATATCGGACACATACATCACAGCATGGTACTTAAAGAACACCCAAGCGTGACAGTTGAGTCTTTCAACCAGCTTGCAACTTCTGACAAGTACGCGCATGAAGGAGGCTGGCGTTCACGCTCTTGCCTTACTGTAGTTTATCGCTCTAAAACTTATGGTGAGGTAGGTCGGCAAAAACTACCGCTAGAACGTGTTAGGGATATTATAGAAAACGTAAAAGCTGGTACAAACTCAAACAAGCGAGCTAAGGTGTACACAGTATGAGAGAAGCAACAATAACTAATAATTCTCTATATCACTCGCAAGGTATTCAGATATTAAAAGATGACGAACCTTTAGGCACTGAAGCAATATTGAGAGAGTTAAGGGATTTAGAGAAACAAAACAAAAAGCTGATAGAAGAAAACGCCGAACTACACAAGGAAAAGATGAAGTATAAACGGCGATTGGAAATTGATGAGGAATTAAAAAAACTGGAATTTATAAAGGGGCATTAAGCCCCTTTTTTATTCATACCACACTATTACTGACACCTGGGTTTTAGTTCTATAAACATCACAAGCAACACCCTGACTTCCTATTCTACCTGTATAGCTCCAATATTTATCTCTGTTTCCGTTGATGTACTTTCCCGCACATTTAGCCGAAAATTCTAGTTGCGCGCTACTTAACTCTTGTTTTTGGTGTTTTGATTTACGTATTAATACATTCATGTTTATTTTCCTTTGTTTTCAATTCTTGCCTTTAATGCTGCTAGCTGATTAACAGAGTTTTGTTTTTGTTTCTTCATCTCAACAATACCTGGTAAAGAATCTGGCAATGACTCAATAGGTGCTTTGTCATAAGTTGAGTACAAACTTATAAACTCTTTCTTTGCCCATGTCATTTTATCCGTATTCATCATGCATAGGTCTTTCCAAGACGTAAAACCCTTAACAGCAGCAACAGCAACTTTATCTTCTAGCACTAGGCTTCCGTAGCTGCCTTCTGTGCGTATTTTACGCTCTAACTCTGCCCACGCTATTTCCGCACGCTCTTCTGCGCTTAATTCTGCTTTCTTGAGTTTGTGGGTAAAATCAGCAATTTTAGGAAAGAACCGCCCCCTGTCGGAATCTTGCATGTGCATGTTAATGGCTCGCTCTACCTCTTCGATTGAATACTGCAGTAAGCCGTTAAAATACATCCGTAGTAATTCTTCGCTTATGTTCTTATCGTAGTATGCGCCAGCTCCGTAAAACAGCTGAGCAAACTTTTGCTTGTCTGAGTTATCCATTTATAAACGCCTCACATGCCTGTAGGTTGTCTTGAGTTTTACCTTGCATTACTGGCGCTACCTTAACAGAATTCTGAGCGCGATTTAGCCAACTGTTGATGAATCGCTTACATCCGCTTTTTGTTTTCTTAGGATTCGAATCAAGCCACGCTACAAGTTTATTTAGCTGTTCCCCTATATTAATGTCAGGATAAGCATTTGCCCAAACATCGATATAACTTTGCATGACTTCAAAACTTCCGTCGGTACAGGGAACAATGCCGGCCACTACATCATTAGTCACCGCTTCTTTTTTGGCTTTTGGTTTTGCATCTAGTTTAAGTTGTTTGCGTAAATATCTATCTAGCCAAGCGCTGTCTTTTCGATCATCATCTTTAGCTTTTTTAGATATTTCTTTAATTACGTCCATACTAAGGTTGTATGATTTTACCATTTTACTCATTTATTTTCATCTCCTTACTAAGTTTTAATAAATTTTATGAGAATTTAATTGACAAGTCAAACGCTGTTCTCTAATATTTAAATCATCAACACAAACGGAGAGTAAATATGAATTTTGAATTACATTGGGTTTCTAGAAAATACGTAGAAGTTTCGGTAGACGAAGTTAACACTGGGGTATTAAACGCTGAAGAAGCTAGAGAGCTTGCTAAGGACTTAATCTCTTTAGCTAACGATCTTTTACGTGTTGATGAAGATTAGTTTAAACAATCAGATTAATTAAAGAGGTTAGAATGAGTGAATTAAAATATAATTTTAAATGCCCTAACGAGCGGTATGAATACGTGGCTTCGTTGTTTTACGACAGATATGGCTTTGTAGCTCCCGGCAAAGATGATCCTTTAGAAACGATTGAAAGAATGGAAAAAAATTTTAGATGGTCAGCATTTATTGAAGAGTACTATGCAGAGGCAGCACAAGCACATTTTGAATTAAACTTGAAAAAGGAGAATAAATAAACGATAATTGGTTTCGCAGTGGCAGCTGTATTAAAGGTTCAGTAATTGTGGGTTTATAGATTGTTAGGTCTTGGTAATTGGTGGGAATAGCTGCCAACTACTGAACCACCCCA
>CAZBCH010000127.1:0-3882 GCA_964490235.1 uncultured Flavobacteriaceae bacterium
GCTAGTTATCCATTAGGTTCTAATAAAATGGTAGTCGCTACTAGTTTAGGTGGTATATATCTCTATGAGAATCCTTTAAGTTTTTCTAAGAAGTATCAATTAAAAAACTCCAATTTTATCGAGTATTTATACTATGATACTCAATATAAAAAATTGATTATAAGCGGTATAGGAAACGATTCTTACACCTTAGATCTTGATAGTGGACAGCTTGTTGAACATGACTTATTATACAACAGTGCAAAAAGTATAACACGGCTTAATGATACTCTTTTATTCTACGGTAATTTTAAAGAAGCACTTTTTTATAAAAATTCAGACGATAAATCTCAGGTTTACACGATAAGACAGCAACGCGTTAAAGAGGCGCTCGTTATCGATAATAATCGCATTATTATTTCCTTTATTGACGGCACCTATATGTATGATGCTAGGCATGACACACTAGTAGAGTTAACTCATAAAAACGCTTCCATTTATTCTAATTCATTAACAATGAAACAGGACGAATTATGGATAGCGACTAAATCAGGTACTTTTTTAATTAGTGAAAAAGATGATTTAGGGTCTCGCTTTCGCGAAAGCGTAATTACAAAATTACCCAACAATGAAAGCGCTATTTTCAACAATATACAGGCAGATGGTTCTTATCTATGGATGTTATCTAACGGTAACCTAACACGATATGATCCTGAGCATGATAAATTGAAAATGATATCTAATGGTAATTCATTTAGTGAAGTTGTTAATGATTATATCATTACCGATGAAGACGTCATCACCTTTTCTTCAAAATCGATTTATCGCATCCCTAAAAACATTTTAGATAAAAGAAATCGTACTGCTCCTATCAACATTACTGATGTTAAGTTACAGGAAAAGAGCTTACCTGTAGACTCATTATATAGACTTAACTATGATGAGAATGAGATTCAAATCAATTTTAATTCTACAGGATATGGCGCAGGTGAGATGAAGTATGAATATATACTCAACAAAGATGAAGACACATGGCGCAAGGTACCTAGTACTTTAAAGCAATTAGATTTTGCAAGCTTATCGCCAGGAGAGTACCGCTTTAAACTTAGAGGTAAACGTTCTTCATCATTAGAGTATCAATATGCCACACCCATCACGATCATCATAGAGCCACCTTACTGGTTATCTTACTGGTTCATCATCCTTATGGCAGCTATTGTCATCTTGATGGTGTATTTTCTAATGAAATATCAACAAAGAAAGAGAAATAAAAGACGTAGACTTGAGGTACAGCAGTTATTAAACGAAAAAAAATTAGCGAGTTTAAAGTTAGAAAACATCCGCTCACAGATGAATCCACACTTTGTGTTTAATTCACTTAATTCTATTCAAGATTTTATTGTTTCTAATGAACGTGAACTAGCCAGCGGCTATCTCGTAAAGTTTAGTAGATTGATACGTATGTATCTAGATTATAGTCAGCAAGATGAGATCTCTTTAACTCAAGAAATCAATGCATTAAAACTATATCTAGAATTAGAGAAGATGCGATTTGACGATGAATTAAATTATACCATCAATTTAGATCCTGCGATAAATGCTGACCAGTTTAAAGTTCCTTCTCTATTTATACAACCTTATGTAGAAAATGCTTTAAAACATGGTCTTTTGCATAAAAAAGAAGAACGTAAACTAGCTATTTCTGGCATATTATTATCTTCTAAAGAATACGTAAAAATCATTATTGAAGATAACGGTATAGGTCGTTTAAAATCCAGCGAACTCAATAAAAAACGATCTAGCGATCATCAATCTTTTGCAACTTCTGTTAACGATAAACGCGTGCAACTTTATAAAGAGCAACTCAACAAACAGATAAGCATCGATATTGAAGACTTATACCATCAGAATAAAACGCCATCTGGCACAAGAGTTACCATCACATTGCCTTTAACTTTACCGATATGAAAGTACTAATAATTGATGACGAGAAACGAGCAAGACATTTACTTCATACTTTACTAGAGGAGCATTTAAACGAGGTAGAAGTTGTAGGTGAGGCAACAGACTTGCAAGAAGGATTACAATTAATTGAATCCACTACCCCAGATTTGATATTTCTTGATATAGAAATGCCTGGAGAATCTGGTCTAGATATTATTAAATATATTAAACCAGACCAGCATCAATTTCAAATCATATTTGTGACTGCTTACAATCAGTATGCGGTAGAGGCATTTAAAACTAATGCGATTGATTACTTGCTTAAACCTATTGATATAGAAGAGTTAAAAACCGCTTTCGCGAAAGCGAGAAAACAACATCAATCACAACAGGTCACACAGCAACTCGAGCAATTAAGACGCTCTGTAAAGCATTTATCTCTTGATAAAATAGTCATGGAAGTGCCTCGCGGCTACATGTTTGCTTCACATAATAATATCATTTATTTTGAGGCAGACGGCATGTACACTAAAGTAATAACAACCGATGGTAAGACAAATCTTATTTGTAAACCGCTCAAACATTTTGTCGAGCAACTAGCTACTAACGATCTGTTTTTTAAATGTCATCGCTCGTTTTTAGTGAATTTAAAACATATTACTGAGTTAGTAAAACATGACGGAGATTATATAGTCATGGAGAATCAACGACATATTCCTATTTCCAAATCTAAAAGAGATCAATTTCTTAAAGTTATAGAAGAAACGTTTTTATAATTCATTCAGAAAAAAAATAAGTACATACAGGAAAAGTCAAATTAAGAATTGTGGTTAAGTCCTTTATTTTAAAGCGTATTAAACATAATTCTCATGAAAAAAATAGTACTATTTATTGTTTTAGCATTAGCCTGCAATAACTCGCAAGCACAATTTGGCAACATTCTAAAAAAGAAAGCCAAAGCAGCCGTTGAAAAGAAGTTAGATAAAAAAGAAAACAGTAGCTCATCTTCAAATTCTGAAAAGGCTACAGAAATGGTTAGCAGTTCTTCAACTTCAAGTAAAGATTCATCAAAAACAGAATATAACGATGAAGAATTCAAAGCTGAATTAGCCAAAAAATATCCTAACGATCAAGCCAAACAGGATTTATACTATCAAAAGTATCTTGAGAAAAAACAACAAGAAGCTAATGCTAATAAATCCAACCTAGCCAATTCAGTAGGTGATGAATTTTTATACATGTCATATCCATTTGCGATGACTAAAGGTATGAGCGCCGTAGGTGTAGACCGTGTAAAATTAAGACGTCAAATGACAGATATGGGTGATAATGTAGATGTATTACCTGCACAAGATCCAGAATATTCTTGGTTACGCTTTTTAACCACGCCAGAATTAGAAGCCATGTCGCCAGAAGGTTATGTAGGTTATGAGCTAGTTTCCGGAATGTTCACGACTAAAGTAGGTGCAGACCGATCACAAACTTTAGAATTAGGAACTGGTATGCCCATTTTAGTAAGAGGTATGTTAATTGCAGACGACGTCTTTGTGATTTATGCCGCGTCGCATCAAGGCGGACACGCTTTTAATGTGCCATCATATATGCATCAAAACGATATCACTATACTAAATGTGATCGGTAAAGGTGAACAACAATTTCATTTAGATTTGTTAGAAAAAGCTAAGCCCATTGTAAAAGAATTTGAAGCAACGTTAAAAGCTAATTACGATGCTGCTGCAAAAGCAACTATGGATAATATAAAAATGCCAAAAGCTGGTAGTATGAATAATAATACTACACTAGTAAATTTTGCTAAAGAAAATGTATCTAACACCATTGCAAAAGATGGCGCTAAGCTTTTAAAATTAAATATTGAATCTAACGACTGGAGTGTTGTTAAAAATAAATATACAGGTCATATTTTATACCGTTGGATTCAAGGTGCATTTACTGAGGAAA
>CAZBCH010000128.1:0-4027 GCA_964490235.1 uncultured Flavobacteriaceae bacterium
AAATTTGGTTCTGACCTTGATGCAGCTACTTTAAGTGTAATTGAAAAAGGAAAAAGAAACGTAGAAATCCTTAAACAAGGACAAAACAATCCTTATCCAGTAGAAAATCAAATCGCGATTATCTACGCAGGTTCTAAAAACTTGTTGAGAAACGTGCCTATCGAGAAAGTGAAAGAATTTGAAAGAGATTATATTGAGCTTCTTAATGCTAAGCATAGAGGTATTATGGATACTCTTAAAGCAGGAAAGCTTACTGATGAAGTAATAGATACACTTACTGCAGTAGCTAAGGATCTTTCTTCACGTTATTAATATTAGAGTCTGAAGTTATGAGTTAAGACTTATGACTTCAGACTTATGATTTCTTTACATGGGTTTAGAGGATAGCGTGATTAGAAATAGAACTTTTGAGTTTGCAAGATCAATTGTAAGATTTAAAACTGTTCTCATAGAAGAAAGACATTACGAGATCGCTAGACAATTATTGCGAAGTGGTACTTCTATAGGAGCTAATGTAAGAGAGGCTCAACGTGGAGTAAGTACTAAAGATTTTAAAAATTAACTCAGTATCTCACTCAAAGAGGCAGATGAAACTGAGTATTGGTTACAAATAATCGATTTGGAGATAAAAAAGGTTCCTGAAGAACTTTTGAAAGAAGTTGACGAGATTATGAGAATGTTAGTTACTATTATTAAAAACTCATAAATCAAACTTCATAAGTCTTAAGTCATAAGTCATAAGTAAACAGAATGGCCAATTTAAAAGAAATAAGAAACAGAATATCCTCAGTATCATCTACAATGCAGATTACATCTGCAATGAAAATGGTTAGTGCGGCAAAGTTGAAAAAGGCACAAGATGCCATTACAGCAATGCGTCCTTATTCTGATAAACTAACTGAGATTCTTCAAAGTCTTAGTGCGACCATGGAAGGTGATGCAGGCAGTAAATTTGCTGAACAGCGCGAGGTTAAAAAAGCACTTGTTGTAGCAATAACCTCTAATAGAGGTCTTGCAGGAGCATTTAACTCTAATATTATCAAAGAATTGGTTCGTTTGAATCAAGAAGAGCTTAAAGGTGTTGCCGTATCCTATATGACTATAGGTAAAAAGGCTAATGATTTCGTAAGTAAAGATTCAGCTGTACAGTCTAATAAAAGTGACCTTTTTGAGAATATTTCTTACGATAATGTTGCTGTGATCGCTGAAGAGTTAATGGAACTTTTTGTTACTGATCAATTTGATAAAATTGTAATTGTTTACAATAGCTTCAAAAATGCTGCGACACAGATCGTTATGACAGAAGATTTCTTACCGCTTAAGCCTGTTGCCAAAGATGAGGAAGCTATTCAAGAACAAAAGGAATTGGATTATATATTTGAGCCTTCTAAAGAAGAGATTATTGAGCAGTTGATTCCTAAGTCATTAAAAATGCAATTGTACAAAGGTGTGCGTGATTCTTGGGCTAGTGAGCACGGTGCACGTATGACCGCGATGCATAAAGCCACTGATAATGCAACTGAATTAAGAGATCAATTGAAACTTACTTATAACAAAGCACGTCAGGCTGCCATTACAAACGAGATACTTGAAATCGTAGGTGGAGCAGAGGCTTTGAATAATTAACAATTTCTGCGAAAGCGGAAATCTCTATAAACAGAGTGAGATATTATAATCCCTTTCAGTATTACTGAAAGGGATTTTTATTTGTAGATAACCTACTTATAAAATTAATTCACTTTCTCATGTAACATTTTAATGCTTTTGTATCTAAAGTATAAATCATTAAAACTAAAAACATGAAAACCACCCTTCAACTTACACTGTTTCTTTTCTTATTTGTGCAATCACAAATGCATGCACAAGTTAAAAGTATAAGCGCTACCATTACAGGTAATGGCGATCCAATATTATTTCTTCCCGGTTTTGCCAGCGATGCAACAGTTTGGGAAACTACTATTGAAAAATTCTCTTCTACAAATGAATGTCATGCAGTAGATTATGCAGGATTTGGGATTGTAGCGCCTATAGAATTCCCTTGGTTACCAACTATTCTAGAGGATCTTAAGACGTATATCAAAACCTTAGATAATGCCGACCTTGTGATTATAGGTCACAGCATGGGCGGCACAATAGCTGCATACCTCGCAGCGCAACCAGATCTTAAGATAAAGGAAATAGTGGTAATAGATGGATTACCATGTACAGGAGCGTTCATGATGCCTGACTTTTCACCAGATAATCTCGCCTATGAAAGTCCTTATAATAATCAACTATTAAAAATGGATGATAAAGCTTTTGAGCAAATGGCAGCTGGTATGGCTTCAGGAATGGCTACAAGTATTGATCATCAGAAACAAATCAAGGATCGTATTATAAAATCTGATCGTAAAACTTACGTGTATGGTTATACTGATTATTTAAAACTAGATGTGAGACCTTTATTATCTCAAATTAAAGTACCAGTAACTATTCTAGGCGCAGGCAAACCTTATGGAAAAGAAATGGCACAGCAAACCTTTGAAAAGCAATACGCAAAGCTCCCAGATTATAAATTATTGATCAATGAAAACTCAAAACATTTTGTAATGATGGACGCTCCCGTATGGTTAGAGCAACAGCTTATTTCTATTTTAGTCAAATGAAAAAAGGTATAAAAAAGGAATTTGAAATCCTTTACCGGCAACATTATCAAAAGGTACTGCGATTGTGCTTAGGTTATGTCGCAGGAGATAAAGATTTGGCTCAAGATTTATTGCAAGAATCATTCATTAAAGTTTGGGAACATTGGAATAGCTTCAGAGGAACATCCAGTAGATCTACATGGCTGTATCGCATTACTGTAAATACTTGTTTACAGGAATTAAGAATGCATAAAAAATATAAAAAAGCGCCCGAGGAAACCTTGAAAAATTATGAGGCTACAGAAGAAACTAGCTTAAAAAAAGAAAAGCAGTTTTCACAACTTTATGCCTGTATGAGCAAGCTCAATAAAGAAAACCAAACGATTCTTTTGTTAGAATTAGAGCAAATACCACAGGAAGAAATTGCCCAAATCATAGGCATTAAACATAACGCTCTAAGGACAAGACTCAATCGTATAAAATCAACATTAACTAAATGTGTTAATAATGAAAACATTTGAAGAATTACAAAATGCATGGAACAGCAATGATCAAGAAATTAATGAAACTTTCTTGAATCAACTTCCTAACACCATCAAGAAAATAAATGCTAAAAAGCGCATTACCATGCTCGTTTTGGGAATCACAGCTATCATTTTACTCATTTATCTATTCTGGATAGGAAAGGATGCGCCATTGCTCTTTATTGCAGGTCTAGGAATAATGATTACTTCATTATTCATTAGAATCGTTTTAGAGCAGCTATCGATTCATAAATTATCAAAGATTCCTAAGGATCACTCTTTTTATGCGCATCATGACCGCTTGAAATCTTATTACACGTCTAGATTGGTATTGCATCAATGGATCACACCACTTATCCTCATTGCTTATTGGGTAGGTTTTGTAATGTTATTACCTGCATTAAAGGAGAATTTAAGCACATTTTGGTTCAATTATGTTTGGATCTCAAGTATTCCTATTGCGATTGTTATGGTGCTATTTATCGCATACCACATTAAAAAAGAACGTAAAACGCTAGTGCAATTGCAAGAAGAAATGCATTTTGAAAAATAAAAAGTTGTTAATTGTTCTCGCTTTCGCGAAAGCGAGAACATTAAATAGAAGTTTTTAGTAATTTCTTTCCACCAGTTCCATAAAACGGTTGGCATAGGTTTCTTTTCCTTCCCAGTTATTGTAATCTGGTTTTACCATGTTATTTATGAAACTCTGAGCGTCTTCGTAACTATTTCTAGTATTGAGCTGTGAGATCACGCGATTAAAATCTTGATCGCTACCATTAAAAAGGTGCTTGATAAAGCCTAAGCGATCGTTCATTCCAAATTTAAGTCCTTTATGAAGTCTATCGTTTAACGAAAGTGGTTTCTCATCAGCTTTTGCAT
>CAZBCH010000129.1:0-13599 GCA_964490235.1 uncultured Flavobacteriaceae bacterium
CGAGATTCCAAGGATCACCATAAGGATTACCAAAGCCCATCGAGATATAAACGACTAATTCTTTATCATGCTTTTGTGCCAGATCTATAACCTCTTGCAGTAAATCTACACTTTGAGCTATCGTTTTGTGCGTATTACGCATTTGAAAGTTCTCTGAAATCGAGAACGGATAGCCTAGATATTGAATTTCTGGATGTTCACAAGCAGCTATTGCACCGCGCAAATTTGCAATAATAGCTAGTAGTTTAGATTCAGTTTTTGAAAGATCAAGTTTTGAAAGAACCTCAGCCGTATCCACCAGTTGTGGAATAGCTTTGGGAGAAACAAAACTACCAAAGTCTATAGTATCAAAACCACATCGCAATAAGGACTGAAGATATTGCACCTTCAAATCTGTAGGGATAAATTCTTTTATTCCTTGCATCGCGTCACGTGGGCATTCTATGATTTTTACCTTTTCCATCAGCGTGTAAAGATAATGTGGATTTAAGGTTTACGAAAACGATTTCAATACTACTTTACGGTATCAAAATCGCCACCGCAATCCCTATAAAAACAACGATTTGCGTCCATTTCATAACTGGCGCAAACCATTTTGAAGATTTGATAAAACTGGCAGCTTTACCGGCAAGCAAAGCAATCGTGTAAAAAGTCAGTAAAGAAACGAGCATAAAAACGCCACCTAGCATATAGATTTGAATCCAATCGGGATAAGAGTTTGCAATTACAAACTGTGGTAATAAGGCGAGAAAAAACAATGTCACTTTAGGATTCAACAAATTCATGGTGATTCCTATTTTGTAGAGTTTCCATAGACTTTGAGAAGAAGCTTTTGAATCGCCGAATTCGATAGACGCATCTGACTTAAAGATTTTATAAGCGAGATAAAGTAAGTAAAGAGCTCCAGCAATTTTTATAGAATACAACAACCATCCATTATCTCGAATTACAACCGCAAAACCTAAAGCAACTATAGAAGTGTGAACGATACAGCCTGTAATTAAACCACTAGCGATAGCGATTCCATATTTTGAACCGCGCGCAACAGATTGCGTGAGGACAAAAATATTATCCGGTCCTGGACTTAATGCTAGAAGTAAGGTTGCCAGTGCAAAGGAAACCAGTGATTCTATCATAACCCTTGAGCGATAATAGCTTTATTTATATCTCTTATCAACTTAGGTCCTTCATAAACAAAACCGGTATACAACTGTACCAGACTAGCTCCTGCGTTTAATTTATCAATCGCATCTTGAGCGGTCATAATACCACCGACTCCTATTATAGGAAAAGCGCCGTTGCTTTTATTGTGTAAAAAAGCAATGACTTCTGTAGCTCGTTGAGTTAATGGCGCACCGCTCAGTCCGCCGGTTTGTTTTACTAACGATTCTTCAGACTGCAATCCTTCTCTAGAGATGGTTGTGTTTGATGCAATGACACCGTCAATTTTTGTGTCTTCTACAATTCCTATGATGTCCATTAATTGATCATCTGTCAAATCTGGAGCGATTTTAAGAAGTATAGGCTTTCTGGTAGCCTTTTTATTATTTAAGTCTTGAAGTGTTTGAAGTATGTGCGTTAAAGGCTTTCTATCCTGCAATTCGCGTAAACCTGGCGTATTTGGTGAGCTAACATTTACCGTAAAATAATCTACATGATCAAATAATTTTTCAAAACAAATAATGTAATCATTTACAGCATCCTCATTAGGCGTGAGTTTGTTCTTCCCAATATTTCCACCTATTAATACGTGATTAGATTGGCCTAGCTTTGGATTTTTTTTCAATCGCTCTACAGCAGCATCTACTCCACCGTTATTGAATCCCATTCTGTTTACAATCGCATGGTCTTTCTTTAATCTGAACAATCGTTGCTTGGGATTTCCATCTTGCGGCTTTGGTGTCAGCGTTCCTATTTCTATAAATCCAAAACCAAGATTAGAAAATTCCTTAAATGCTTTAGCATCTTTATCAAATCCGGCAGCCATTCCTACTGGGTTCTCAAACTGTAAACCGAAGAGTTCTCTTTTAAGAGCTGGATGTTGTTTTTTGTAACGCTTTCGCGAAAGCGCACTAAAACCAGGCACCTTGCTCAGTAATTTGATACTCTTAAACGAAAAGTGATGTACTGCTTCTGGATCGAACGAAAATAGCAGCGGTCTAATAATGGATTTATACATAATAATAAGGTTGTGCAAATTTACAATCGGTTGGACTTTATTCCATATTTTTGTGACTCTTAAAAAATGACTGATATGAGTAAATATGATGTGATCGTTTTAGGTAGTGGACCTGGCGGATATGTAACGGCAATACGTGCGTCTCAACTGGGATTAAAAACGGCTATCGTAGAGAAGGAATCTCTAGGTGGTGTGTGTTTAAACTGGGGTTGTATTCCTACAAAGGCACTTATAAAAAGTGCTGATGTATTCAATTACCTTAAACATGCCGAAGATTACGGTCTTAAAGCTGATAATGTAGATAAGGATTTTAATGCTGTTGTAAAACGTAGCCGCGATGTGGCAGACGGAATGAGCAAAGGTGTGCAGTTCTTATTAAAGAAAAATAAAATAGACGTAATCATGGGTTACGGTACGGTAAAAAAAGGGAAGAAAATCGAGGTGAAAGCTGAAGATGGATCTACCTCTACTGTAGAAGGAAATCATATTATTATTGCTACCGGAGCAAAATCTCGTGTACTTCCGAATTTACCACAAGATGGTAAAAAAGTAATAGGTTACCGTGAGGCAATGACTTTAAAAGAGCAGCCTAAGAAAATGGTTGTTGTAGGATCTGGCGCGATAGGTGTTGAATTTGCTTATTTCTATAATGCTATGGGAACTGATGTGACTATAGTAGAATATGTAGATCGTATTGTACCGGTAGAAGATATTGATGTTTCTAAACAAATGGAGCGCAGCTTTAAGAAGTCTGGAATTAAAGTAATGACTTCAAGCGAGGTGACTAGCGTTGATACGTCTGGTGATGGAGTTAAGGTAAATGTAAAAACTAAAAAAGGAGAAGAAATTCTTGAAGCTGATATCGTTTTAAGCGCAGTAGGAATCGAGACTAATCTTTCTAACATAGGTCTAGAAGAAGTAGGAATTTCTACAGATCGCGGTAAAGTATTAGTAAATCAATGGTACCAAACTAATTTACCGGGATACTACGCCATAGGTGATATTACTGCTGGTCCAGCACTAGCCCACGTTGCAAGTGCCGAAGGTATTTTATGTGTTGAGAAAATTGCAGATATACATGTAGAGCCACTTGATTATGGTAACATACCAGGTTGTACTTACTCTACTCCAGAAATTGCAAGTGTAGGAATGACTGAGGCTCAAGCCAAAGAAGCTGGTTATGAAATCAAAGTTGGAAAATTCCCATTCAGCGCATCTGGAAAAGCAAGTGCTAGTGGTGCAAAAGATGGTTTTGTGAAAGTTATTTTTGACGCAAAGTATGGTGAGTGGCTAGGATGTCACATGATAGGTGCTGGAGTAACAGATATGATTGCCGAGGCTGTCGTTGCTCGTAAATTAGAAACTACTGGTCACGAAATATTAAAAGCGGTGCATCCACACCCAACCATGAGTGAAGCGGTGATGGAAGCTGTGGCAGATGCTTATGGTGAGGTGATACATTTGTAGGCGCCGAGTTTGTGAGTTTTTGAGTTATGAGAATTAGCTCCAAGACAATTACATATAAGATTGATTTAAAAATCCTCAATTCAAACCATTTGAATTGAGGATTTTTTATGTGATGCCAATTAAAACCTATAATTAAATCCTAAACTAAAGGTACTTAATGGTCCATCTTTAGAAAACCTATTTTGAGAAGTGGCTCTACGTCTTGCATATAAATCTTGTTGATACCTCAGATCTAACGTCCAGCTTTTACTCATTTTATATCGCAAACCTAACTGCACATATGGATTTATAATAGCTTTACCTTGCTCATCCCTTTGTACGAGATGATCTGCAGAAGTGTTGAAATAACTTCCTGCACCAGCATAAAAACTCCATCGATCTGTAAATTTAAATTCTGACTGAAAGTTGATGTAAGGATCAAAACCTACATATGCGTTTATACCTACTTCAGACCTGATGTTCCAAACTTTATTAATTCTATAATCAGCATAAAAGCCTATACCTATTCCTATCCAGGCTTCATCAAAAGAATCATAGGTAGTACCTGACATTTTTATTTCTCTAAAACCAGAGAGCGCTTGAAAAGTTAAACCAGTACTCCAGCGATCTACTGGTTGTTCAAATTCAAAAAGATGATTTGTAGAATTAGGAGCGTTTTCTTGACTTACCGCAAAAATTGAGATTAAAAAAAATAACAGAATACAAAGAGTTAATTTGGTTTTCATGATTTAGTTTATTGGTTAACTAAATCAAATTAACTGCAAACCTTCTTATTTTAAACCAGCGTTAACTTTAGTTAGAGCTTCTTAACTTTTGGTTTTTCTTTATAAAACAAAAAAGTAACCGTTTCTTCGAGCTGTAAATTTGATGCTAAGTCAATGATTTCACCATTTTTATCAACCAATTGAATTTTTGCGGTATTAGGAGGTTTAGAACCTAGGTTAATAGCTTTAAGTGAAATGGTGTTAACAGAATCTTTTAGAGTAAGAATCATTTCTTTCTTTTTACTCACTGGACTGTAAGCGTTTAATATTTTATTGCCGTTAATTGTTAGATCTATTTGATCTCCATCTACCTCGCCATCATCCCATATAATAAGCTTTAGGTAATCGTCTTTCCATAAAATATTGAGCTGCTCACCTCCTTTTAAATCATTTTTGGAATATCGATTAAACATTTTATCCATGTTAATCTTTTCCTTAATGCTATCTGCAATTCGATCCATACGATTCACTTTTCTCTGAAATCTATCCGTACGTTTTTGAATTTTCTTTGCAGCTGTCATAACCAGCTCACCATTTACGCAACTAGTAAAATCATCATAAAAGCCTTTAAAAGTCCCCTCAATTTTTGATTTACCATTCAACCTTCTCATCTTTCCAGTAAAGTAAACATTACAAAAAGTCGTCTTCAACATATCTGACTTTGTGTAAACTAGCTCTACCTCTCTAAATTCTAGAAGATCTGCTTTAGAGTCATATCTACCTACTATCCTCGATTTAGTTTCATGCTCACCATTAAGGTCAGTGTAAGAATAACCAGAAATTTTACCTTGCAGTTCTTTAAAATCTAGCCTAAAAGGTATAAGAGAACTATCAGGCAACTTTAAAAGTCCTAGATATTCATATGTTTGACCATGAAGATGTCCAGCTGTAAATAATAGAAATAGTATTAAAATTCTAAATTTCATATTTTCATTTATATTTGAGTAAATATAACTAACTAAATAAGTTCTTATGAAAACAAAATTAACACTTGCGCTTTTAAGCGTCTTTATGATGGTAAGCAGTTTTGCTTTTGCCTCATTTCCTGTAGAAAGACAGGTAACAACTCAAGTAGTGACTTTAGAAAACGGCACTACTATAGAAGAATCTACAGCAACCTTAACTTCTCCTGCGGCAGTTGCCTGGTCAGAAGATCAAACCATAGCTATATTATTATGGTTTTTCTTAGGAGGTCTGGCAGGACACCGCTGGTTCTTAAAGAGTCCATGGTATTGGAATGTATTGTTTATACTAACAGCAGGATTCTTTTTAGTAGGATGGGTAATTGATGGTATAGAAATTATCACAGGCAGTTATCCTGGACTATAATTAAGATTATTAAAATCATTAAAAAGCTCGTTAAGATTTTTCTTAACGAGCTTTTGACTTTTATGGGAAAGAATATTTTAAATAAGTGATTTAAGAGCTAGCTCGTAACTGTTTAAACCAAAACCACTTATAACGCCCGTAGCATGCTTTGAAATATAAGATATATGTCTTATCTCTTCTCGATTCATCACATTTGAAATATGCACTTCTATCACTGGAGTACTAATTCCTGCAACCGCGTCTCCTAGTGCCACAGAGGTATGTGTATAAGCTCCAGCGTTTAAAACGACGGTGTCAAATCCTTCTTTTTTAGAGGCATGCAATTTATCTATTAAATCACCTTCAGAATTAGATTGAAAGTAACCTAATTCTAGTTCCTGAAATTTAAATTGCAGTTGAGAAAAGTACTCTTCAAATGTTTGTGTACCATATATCTCAGGCTCGCGAGTTCCCAATAGATTAAGATTAGGACCGTTTAAAATTAATATTTTCATGAAGTAAAGATATTAGTAATTCCGCTTTCGCGAAAGCGAGACACAAAAAAAGCCGATTCAATTGAACCGGCTTTATTTTTTTTAATGAACTAATTAAAAATTAAATACACCACCTATGTTGAAAGAACCACCATAATTGTATCTAGAAAATTCATCAACTTCTAAGAAATCCGTGATTCCTAAATCATTTTGAGCTTCAAATAAAACACTGAAACTATCATTTATGAAGAGTTTGTAACCTATTCCATAAGATAGAGATAATTGAAAACTTTTTACTCCATCAGTAACATCATTACCTTCAAAATCGCCATTTGTGAAAAAACTAGGAGATAATCCAAAGTTTAAATTCCATTTTCTTGTACTACCAAAGTGCCAGTTTGCATTCAAAGGAATAGCTATATAATTTAATGAAAGCTCTCCATCATTACCATCTGCTCCCATAGGTAAATAATTGATACCTGATCTTAAAGACCATCTATCATTGAAGTAGTAGTCTGCATGAACACCAAAGGCAACACCTGTTTTATTATCCAGTCCTTCTACCTCATCACCATTGAAGTTAGAAGAATTAAATCCTACGTAAGGAGCTATCTCAAAAACACCTTTTTCTCTTTCTTGTGCATTTGAAATAGTAAGAGACAATACTGCAATCGCAGCAAATAATAAATTTTTCATTTTAGTTTTTTGTTAGTTATTATTAAACAAATATGTATCAAAAAACTTATATATGTGAGAAAAATCACATTATTTTTATAAAAAAGCAACTTCTAAATGAATAGAAGTTGCTTTTTAAAGAATTTTAAAGATGTAATCTTAGTTAAAGAAATATCCTACTGAAACTTGAATAACATTGTTTTGTTGTTTAAAATCATCAGATCCTTCAAAGTCATTGATATTAGAAAGTCCTAAATTATAACGTAAGGCAAAGTTTAATCCGCTTTCCATTTTGTAACCTAGTCCTACTCCTACACCGAAGTCTATAGAACTTATATCGTCCTTAACATCATCCTCTCCAGAAAAAGTTTCTGTAACTCCTCCAAAAGTTTCTGTCTCAGTAAATTCAGCATCTGCAGAAAGAAGAATTCCTATTTGCGGACCAGCTTCGATGCTAAAACCATCTGCTACGTAATACTTTGCTAATAATGGTATATTTAAGTAAGTCAATTTAAGTTCACTTTCCTCAGTAAACGAAAAACCATTTCCAGATTCAGAAAATTCACTTTTGGCACCTTGAGCAGAATAAACCAATTCTGGTTGAAAAGCAAACTTGTCAGAGATCATAATCTCTGCAACACCACCGACATGAAATCCTGTGCGACTTTCTACATCATCAGTTTCATCTCCTCCTACACTCGATAAATTTAAACCTGCTTTTGCACCAAATTTGATTTCTTGTGCGTTCCCTATGCCTAAACAGAAAATCGCAATCGCAGCTGATAAGATAATTTTTTTCATAATATTAATGTTTGTTAGTTGCTCAAAGCTATCGGATAATATTTTCAAAAAATGTTAAATATATCTAAAGACCAATAAATTACCCATTAATGGGTATAAAAAAAGCTGGCTTAAAGCCAGCTTTATACATCTGTTATTTAGTTACTTTAAAACTTATAACCTATAGAAACTCCTAGTACAGAGTTTGTGATATCATCACCAAAGGTGTCTCCATCCTTAATCACATTGCTAAGACCGATCATATAACGCACATTTGCAGAGAGTCCTTCAAGTGAAGTTCCTTCTTTAAATTTATAGGCAAGTCCACCACCTGCAGAAAGGTCAATAGTTTCTGCATTCAATTCATCATCTACATTTTCTCCATTTACTTCATATTTATCACTTACTAGAAAACCGATTTGTGGTCCAGCCTCTATAGAAAATCCAGATTCACCAATATAAAATTTTGCAAGTACTGGAACATTAATATAGTCTAGTTTCAATTTTTGTTCAATAGTCTGCCCAGCAAAGGTACTTTCCGACTGTAAACCTTGTTGAGAGTACAACGCCTCTACTTGCAAAGCAAACGTAGGGTTAAACATGTATTCACCTGTAATACCAACGTTGATCCCAGTTCTTCCATCAGCATCTTCAAGATCATCACCAGTTAATTTTGCAAAGTTTACACCTACTTTTGCACCAAAATCGATTTCCTGAGCATTTGAAATTCCCATTGCAAATACCACAGCTACTGCACTCAAAATTAATTTTTTCATAGTTTGTTAATTTATTTATTTTGTGCGAATTTATTAAGTTAATTATTTAAGGTTTATTAAAAAAAAACAAACTATTCCTAAATATTGTTAAATCTTATTTTTAAACTCTGGTAATCAATTTAAAACATATGCAACTTCAAATTGCTTCACTTCCTCACAAGTACAGAGAATGATAATTTATAAACTTTTATCTTTACCTTATGAACTGGAAGCAAGCAGTAAAAGACTTTAGCACCTACATGCAACTAGAAAGAGGTCTGTCTTTGAATACCATTAAAGCATATAAAAGAGATCTTAATAAATTGATTCATTGGCTAGAAGAAAATGAAGTGAATATGTCACCGGTTCAAATAAATCAGGATGTATTACGATCATACGTTTATGCACTTGCAAAAACTATACAACCGCGCTCACAAGCACGTTCTATAAGTAGCCTTAAAGCTTTTTTTGAATTCTTAATTCTAGAAAGATATAGAGAAGATCAACCTATGGAGCTAATTGAAACTCCTAAAATAGGACGCAAACTACCAGATACCTTAAGCACAAAAGAAATAGATGCTCTTATAAATAGTATCGATCGTTCCACTTTAGAAGGTGAACGCAATCGTGTAATACTAGAGACTTTATACGCTTGTGGTTTGCGTGTAAGTGAACTCATTACACTTAAAATAAGTGATTTGTTTTTTGAAGAAGGATTTTTAAAAGTAACTGGTAAAGGTGAAAAGCAACGATTTGTTCCTATAGGTACCTATACTATAAAAATGATACAAACTTATAGAAATGAAATAAGAGTACATATTCCTGTAAAACCAGAACATACAGATACATTATTTCTTAATCGCAGAGGTGCTGGCCTCACCAGAGCCATGATTTTTCATATTATAAAAGAGCAAGCCATCATAGCTGGTATAAAAAAAACGATAAGTCCACATACGTTTAGACATAGTTTTGCAACTCATTTACTTGAAAATGGTGCAGACTTACGTTCTATTCAAATGATGCTAGGTCATGAAAGCATTACTACAACTGAGATTTACATGCATGTAGATCGAGTTCATCTAGCTAAAGTTATCAATAAGCATCATCCTAGAGCCTAATCTTTTACACATAGGTTTAATTTAGCTTATCATTAAGTTCTTCAAACAGTTCTACTAAAGTTTTTATAAAGTAAAGGAGATTTTTTGGTATCCGCTTTCGCGAAAGCTAACTTTAAAAAAACAAAACGATACATATGAAAACTCTAAAATTTAGAAACGGCGACCAGATGGAAGCAATAGGATTAGGAACATGGAAATCTAAACCTGGTGAAGTCAAAAAAGCAATTATTACAGCTTTAGAGGCAGGATACAAACACATAGATTGTGCAGCGATCTATGGAAATGAGAAAGAAATAGGCGAAGCTTTTAATGAAGTATTTTCTAAAGGAGAAATCAAAAGAGAAGATGTGTGGATTACTTCAAAATTATGGAATAACGCTCATTTAAAAGAGGATGTGGCACCAGCATTAGAAGAAACTTTAAAAGATCTCCAATTAGACTATTTAGATCTTTATTTAATGCACTGGCCAGTAGCTTTCAAGCCAGATGTTAAAAATCCAGAAAAGCCTGAAGATTATTTATCACCAGAAGAAGCTCCTATACATGAGACCTGGAACGCAATGGTGGAACTGCAAAAATCTGGTAAGGCAAAACATATAGGTGTCTCTAATTTTTCTACTAAAAAATTAGATGATCTACTCTCAAAAACAGATGTTACCCCAGAAATGAATCAGGTAGAATTGCACCCATTATTGCAACAAAATGAGTTGTTTGAATATTGTTCTAGTAAAGGAATACACATGACTGGATATTCACCATTAGGAAGTGGTGATCGCAGCGATGGCATGAAACAAGATAATGAGCCTAACATGCTAGAAAATGAAACAATTAAATCTATTGCATCAAAGCATAGTGCAAGTCCAGGACAAGTACTCATTAACTGGAGCGCACAAAGAGGAACTGCTGTAATCCCTAAATCTACTAATGAAGGTCGTATTAAAGAAAATCTTGCCGCTGCTGGAGTAAACTTTGATAAAGAAGATTTAAAAAAATTAGCTCAAATGGATGAGCACTACCGCTATGTGACTGGAAAATTCTTTGAAGTACCTGAAAAAGGATATGATAACATTTATGATGAGTAAATCATTCTTTAGGTAATAGGTCAACAATCAAAGCTCTAATTATTTATCAATAATTAGAGCTTTTTACTTTTTTAAGATTTTGTGAACCTCACTATGAGAATCAGTAATAATATTTAAAAAGTACAATCCAGCCGAAAGCTCAGAAAGGTCGATGGTTTGAATGCTGGATTCATTTATCTTAGCAGCACTAACCTCTTTCCCCATTACATTAAAAATGGAGTAGGACAAAAGGGTTTCACCATTTCTATCAATAAAAAGTTTACTCTCAGCCGGATTAGGAAAGACAGACAGCAATTGATCATTATTACTAGCTATACTTAATGTTGGGCTCCCATAAAATTGGCCATAAATTTCATATTCACGATCTACCATCATACTCGCTGGTGAAGTGTCTTCAGCAGCGTATACGGTTAGTAACGCATTATTCTCATTACTTAAAATTCTAGGAAATCGAGCACTTCCTGCTTCATCCACAGGGGCAGAAGACACTCTTAAAAGATTAGTACCTATTACACCAGCATTTGTAACAGATCTCATAAAAATCTCTACCTCATTCCTATTTGTAAAAAATGGATTTGCTCTAAAAACTACATAGTAATTATTATCTCCAGGTAACCATTCTACGTCTGGCGATACAGCGTCATGTCTCGTGCTAGTTCCTGCAACCATACTTATTTCAAATTCTGGCACGACTAGACTCATGGTACTATCATAAATAACGCCAAATACATCAATTTCTCCGTTTGTAGTATTATCTGCGTCGTATACAAAGAGGTATTGATTATTCAACTCATCCCAAGCTGCTCTTACATATTTAAATGCAAAACTTAAATTATCAATTGAGCCACGATTACTTAATCTTGTTGTGGTGCCTACAGTACCAGATTGACTAACTATAGTTACATAAGCTTCTTCTTCAAGAGGCAAAGGAGAAGCAGAGTAAGTGACGACATATTCATTTGTCTGAGAATTAAAAATAACATCTGGAATAGAACTATTAGTCTGAGCACCAGTAGTGGAATCTGTAATAGAAATAGTAGTTCCTAACAATGCTCCGGTAGAAGATAATCTTTGCCCTTCTATCTCTACCGTAGCTGGTGTAGTACTAGTTGCCTCTTCAATGTATACATAAACTACAAGGTATTCATTTAGAGTAGGATTATATGACAATCCAGGAGATCTACTAGAAGTGGTTGTAACACCACTAGTACCTCTAGTTGTTATTCTAAAATCTGGCGTAGTTATCACTCCATTTGCATCCACAATCACACCAAAGATTTCTCTTTCACCATTATTAAACTCTCCTTCATAAACTACCAGATAATTATTATTAATAGAATTATACGACACTCTAGGTCGCGTATTGGTAAGCATACTTTGCCCAAGACTAAGTGATGAGATGAGAAAATCATTACCTTGAACATTTCCATTCAAATCAACAAAACGACCTATTATCTGTGTATTATTATCTACTACACCTACTTGATCGATGTCATCGCTTTCCCAGACTACAAGATAATTTTGACTTAGAGTGTTATAAGCCATGTCAGGAAAATCAACCTCTATTAGATTGTTACCAAATCCACCAGCATCGCTTATCCTGAAATCATCAGGTCCATAAAATTGTGCATTTGCTATAGCGGTAATAAATATCAATGTGTAAAAAAATCTCATAATAAAACGGTTTAGTTTTTATTTATGGGGGAATTGATAATCGTCAACAAATGTATTAATTTTTCGCTTTCGCGAAAGCTAACTTCATAAAATACAGAAAGATAATTTTACAATCTAGTTAAAACAATCTTTTTAGGCAGGAAATCGACATGGTAAAATTTCAAGAATCTGATATTGATTACTAAACTGATTATATCTGAAGAAAAACCAAAGATGATCTAAATCAGAAAGTAATTTAAATCACAATCAAATGAATAGATTACATAAAAAAGCTCCAAAACAATATCATTTTGGAGCTTTTAAGAATTATGACAATAAACTTATTTAGCGATATTAACCGCTCGAGTTTCTCGAATTACAGTAACTTTCACTTGACCTGGATAAGTCATATCTGTTTGAATCATTTGTGAGATTTCAAATGATAATTGTGCGCCACGATCATCATTAATTTTTTCACTTTCTACCATGACGCGCAATTCACGACCAGCTTGAATTGCATAAGCTTTTTCTACTCCTTTAAATCCAAAAGCGATATCTTCTAAATCTTTTAACCTTTGGATGTAAGAATCTAGTACTTGTCTTCTTGCTCCTGGACGTGCACCGCTTATCGCGTCACAAACTTGAATAATAGGAGAAAGTAAAGAAGTCATTTCTATCTCGTCGTGATGCGCTCCTATCGCGTTACATACCTCTGGTTTTTCACCGTGCTTCTCGGCTAATTTCATTCCAAGAATTGCGTGTGGCGTTTCATCTTCAGTTTCTGGAACCTTCCCAATATCGTGCAGTAAACCAGCACGTTTAGCTAATTTTGGATTAAGGCCTAATTCAGCAGCCATAGTACCACAAAGTTTTGCAACCTCCCTACTGTGCTGTAAAAGATTCTGACCATAAGAAGAACGGTACTTCATGCGTCCTACCATTTTGATCAATTCTGGATGCAAGCCGTGAATTCCAAGGTCAATAACCGTGCGCTTTCCTACCTCGGCAATTTCTTGATCGATTTGCTTTCTTGTTTTTGCAACTACTTCTTCAATACGTGCTGGGTGAATACGTCCATCTGTCACTAATTTATGAAGAGATAAACGAGCCACTTCTCTACGCACACTATCAAAGCAAGAAAGAATGATTGCGTCTGGAGTGTCATCGACAATAATCTCCACGCCTGTGGCAGCTTCAATTGCTCTAATATTACGTCCTTCACGACCGATGATTCTACCTTTTACATCGTCACTTTCTAAGTTAAATACTGACACACAGTTTTCTACTGCTTCTTCTGTCCCTATACGCTGGATCGTATTGATAA
>CAZBCH010000130.1:0-9108 GCA_964490235.1 uncultured Flavobacteriaceae bacterium
TAAGCGCTTGTCTCAAAAAACAGATTTACCAGTTTATATTGCTGAGGATCCATTAAGAGCCGTAGTGAGAGGTACTGGCCTAACGCTCAAAAATTTGGATAAATACAAGAGCGTTCTTGCAAATAAGTACTAAAAATCCAACTCTAATTTTTTGAATTTCCCACATGCAACAAATAATCAATTTTCTGATCAAGTACAGAAACTTGTTGTTGTATCTATTTTTAATGGTAATTGCAATATCTTTTACCATACAATCGCACGATTATCATCGTAATACAACCATTCACTCAACAGGAAATATTACTGGTGGTATTCTTAATACCAGAAATGGAATTTATGATTACTTTGATCTAGCAAATCATAATGCAAAATTGAGTGAAGAAAACGCCTCTTTAAGAATGAGATTGCTTGAAATAGGCGACACATTATTAGGTAAAGAGATCAGTTATAACTTTTCTGACAGTATTCCATACCGAGTTTTTCCTGCGAGAGTGATTAAAAATGATTATTATAAATCAGACAATTACCTAACCATAGACATAGGGTCTAATCAAGGTATTCAACCTGATATGGGTGTTATTTCTACAACAGGAATAGTAGGTGTTGTCGATTATAGTAGTGCTAATTATTCTAGAGTCATCTCTATTCTTAATTCTCAGATTTCACTAAACGCTCAAATCAAGGGTACAGCTACAATAGGATCTTTAAAATGGGATGGAAATGATCCTTATGTAATGAGCTTAGAAGATGTTCCTAGACTTGCCAAAGTAACTAAAGGTGATACTATAATAACTGGTAAACAGTCAACAATGTTCCCATCTGATATATTGATAGGAATTGTTCAAGATGCAGAGCTCGTTGAAAATGGATCTAGATATAAAATTACGGTACAATTATTTAATGACATGACCGACTTAGATCATGTTTATGTAATAAAAAATAGAGATCAAAAGGCTATAAAAGTAATCGACACTCTGGGAACAAATGAATAGAGATTTAATAACTAATGCAGTAAGGTTTGCAATCCTTTTGATTTTACAGATATTTTTGTTTGATCAAATCAATTTTCTGGGTTTCATAAACCCAATGATTTATCTTCTATTTATTGTTTTATATCCTATAGAAAATAAAAGATGGGACATCATGCTCATCTCTTTTTTACTAGGTATTATTTTAGATACGTTTCAAGATACTGGTGGCGCTCATGCAGCTGCTTGTCTTACTATGGCATTTACAAGACCTATTTGGTTAAGATTAGTATACGGTGAAAGTTATAAAATGAAAAACATCAAGGTGCTCAAATCGCCGATGGATAGATTATTATTATTACTTGTTTTTTGTATTGTCATTCACCATTTAGTTTTCTTTTCTCTAGTGATATTTAACAGCTCTCAAATACTTTATACTTTAAAATTAACGTTCAGTATTGCAGTGGCCACTTTGCTCCTTAATACTATAATTTTAGCCTTATTTAAACCTAGAGTAAAATCATGAGAAAATTATTACTCTTATCAATAGTAACTTTAGTAGGTATTGTCTTCTTAGGAAGGATGATCTATTTACAATTGATTATTTCTGACGAGCTTTCTCTTGAGGCAGAAAATAATTCTGTCAAAACAGTTTACAATTATCCAGAACGTGGTTTTATTTATGATCGAAATGGTGAACTGATGGTAGCAAATCAAGTCGCTTATGATGTAATGGTAATTCCCAGAGAAACCGGTGATGTAAATATTCCTGAATTATCAAAATTATTAAAAATTGAAGAATCTAGACTAGAAAAGAAACTCAGTACGGCCAAAAAATGGTCAGAAAAGCAAGCAAGTGTAATCATTCCTCAACTGACACAAGAAGAATATGCACCCTTACAAGAACAACTCAGGAAATTTCCAGGATTTTACATTCAAAGACGCTCCTTACGTAAATATTTAGTAGATCATAGTGCAAGTGTACTAGGTTATATAAGAGAAGTTAATCAAAGTACCATCAAGAAAGATGATTATTACGTTCAAGGAGATCTTGCGGGAAAAAGCGGGATAGAGCTTCAATACGAAAAGGAATTGAGAGGTGTTAAAGGGTATAAAAAATATACAAGAGATCACTATGGTAGAGCGATAGAGTCTTATAAAAATGGATCAAGTGATGTAGCACCAGTTGCAGGAACTGATCTAACTGTTACCCTAGATAAAGATCTTCAAGAGTACGCTGAAAGGTTAATGGTTAATAAACGAGGTGGTATTGTCGCTATAGAACCTAAGACTGGAGAGATTCTTACATTAGTAACAGCTCCTAATTATGATCCTAGTTTATTGATGGGACGCGATCGATCTAAAAATATTAATGCGATTCTTAGAGACACTATAAGACTACCAGATGTAAATAGAGTTTTACAAGGTCAATACGCTCCTGGCTCTCCATTCAAAGTAATAAATGCACTTGTGGGATTACAAGAAGGTGTTGTAACACCTCAAGAACGGTTTAGTTGCAACCATGGTTACAATTATGGCGGTAAGAAAAAACTAGGCTGCCATGCTCATGCAAGTCCGCTAGCAATGAATAGAGGAATTGCAGAGAGCTGTAATTCTTACTTTGCACAAGTCTACCGCAGGATTATAGAAAGTGAAAAATCTGCTCCCGAAGGAATGGATATATGGCACGATCACGTGACTAGTTTTGGATTAGGAGATTACCTTGGATATGACTTACCTGTAGGACAGCCTGGTCGTATTCCTGACGGAGATTACTATACCTCACAGTACAAATATAAATGGTATGCGCCTACCACCATTTCTAATGCCATCGGACAAGGAGAAGTGGCTGTAACACCTATACAATTAGCAAATATGACTGCTGCAATTGCAAATCGTGGTTTCTACTATCGTCCTCATATCATAAAAGAGATGAATGGAGAACCCATCAGCAATAAAAAGTATACTAAGAAAAACTATACAACTATTGATGCAAAACACTTTGAACCTGTAATAGAAGGAATGAATGAAGTTTATAAATCTGGTACTGCAAAGTATGTTCAAGTCCCTGGAATTGAAATTTGTGGTAAAACCGGTACCGTTGAGAACTTTGCAAAAATTAATGGAGAAAGAAAACAACTTACTGACCATTCTGTTTTTATAGCCTTTGCACCTAAAGATGATCCACAAATTGCGATTGCTGTTTTTATAGAAAATGGGTATTGGGGTTCTAGATATGCGGCAAAAATTGCCAGTCTACTCATAGAAAAACACATAAAAGGTGAAATTACTAGAACTGATTTAGAGAATTACTTGCTTACCCATAGCCTAGAATACGAATATGCCAAAAGAATAAGTGATCAGCCATTTAAAATTAACGAGGCGATCGATCAAGGTTTGATAACAGAACAGAAAGAAAAATCATTACAAAATCTTGTAGATAGTCTACAAATCAAATTCTTGAAATAAAATGGGACTAGGCGATAAACCGAAGTATGACATAGTCACCATAATCATTTATGCTGCACTAGTTTTTATAGGTTTTTTAAGTATTTATAGTGCCGCGCCAGTAACAGAATACACCTCTATTTTTGATATCAATCAGGTATATGGTAAACAATTACTTTTTATAGGGGTTTGTATCATTTTTATAATTCTCATACTAGCCATAGAGGTTAAGTTTTATGAGCGGTTTGCTGGTTTAATCTATGTTATTTCTCTTATCTCACTCGCTGGACTATATGTATTAGGAAAAGAGGTAAACGGTGCTATTTCATGGTATCCTATAGGTTCCTTTACATTTCAACCCAGTGAATTTGCAAAGTTTGCTACGGCACTAGCTGTAGCAAAATACTTGAGCCAATTAGATGTTTCATTGAAAAATGTAAGAGATTTTATGATAGTAGCAGGTATTATCGCTTTGCCAGCATTACTTATAATTCCACAACCAGATCCTGGAAGCGCATTGATTTATACTGCTTTTTTCTTTGCTTTACATAGAGAAGGTTTGTCGCCATGGTATTTAAGTTTAGGTGTAATAGCACTTGCTCTATTCCTAGGAGCACTTGTAATTCACATAGGATGGATTATTTTAATAATTTTATCTGTAGTGACTATTATGTATTTGCTTTCGCGAAAGCGGAAACACAAAAAACGTCTTCCTAAACCAAGGATTTATTTATACGTAATTGCTGCTGTGATTTGCATTGCTTACACATTTTCTACCAGTTATATTTTTAATAATATCCTAGAGGACCGTCATAGAAATCGTATTGACCTTGTGTTAGGTAGAGTTCAAGACGACTCTGGTATAGGCTACAACAGTAATCAAAGCATGATCGCCATAGGAAATGGTGGACTAGTTGGTAAACGTCTGGAAGAGGCTACACAAACACGTGGTGGATATGTTCCAGAACAACATACAGACTATATTTTTAGCGCAATAGGTGAAGTTTCTGGTCTTTTAGGAACTAGTGTCACGATTCTATTATTTGTATTTCTTATTTACCGCGTGATCATTATGGCAGAGCGACAACGCAATCAATTTGCACGTATTTATGGCTATGGCGTCGCTGGTATTTTCTTTTTACATTTTTTTGTAAACATAGGTATGGTGATAGGTCTACTTCCTACAGTAGGTATTCCATTACCGTTTATGAGTTACGGTGGTAGCGGTTTAATGGGATTTACCATATTACTATTTATTTTTATCAAACTGGACGCACATAGAATGAGCTATGAGCATTAAGAACTAAGAAAAAATCATTGAAATATCTTAAAATCCTCATCCATATTCTAATTGCTTTTCTACTAACTTTAATTACTCAAGTAGGTGGATTTATATGGATCGTGGTATTTGGGTTTTTCAGATTCAATCAGTTGGCTCTTAATAAAAGGAAGAGACTTCTTGCATTTGCTCTAGTCTATTTACTATGTGTAGCTTTTGTAATTCCTATTCTAGCGCCATTAAACCAAAGAAGATCCTTACCTATATTTAAGAAACATTTAAAACCTCATAATTTAGGCTATGTACTGCTATGTAGAAATTACGTTCATGAAGATTTGTACTATAAATTAATTGATACTGCAAAGTCTTTTGAAAGTAACTATAGCATCCCTATAACTTATCTAGACGCAGGATTCCCTTTTATAGATGGATTTCCTTTATTGCCACATTTAAGCCACAATAATGGTCGTAAAATTGATCTGGCATTTATTTATCAAGATGCAAATGGTAAAATGACTAAGGAGCATCCTTCTTTTTTAGGTTACGGAGTATACGAAGAGCCTCTAGATCAAGAAGTGAATCAGCCCCAAAAATGTAAAGACGCTGGTTACTGGCAATACGATTATGCAAAATATATAGGTGTTAACACTAATGAAAAGCTAAAAATTGATCCAGATTACACTAGATATTTACTAAAAGATTTGATCAATACCACTCAAGCTAGTAAAGTATTTATTGAACCTCATCTAGCTCAAAGAATCAACCTAAGTTCTAATTACAGAAATGTAGTACGCTTTCACGGTTGTCATGCCGTGAGACATGATGATCATATTCATCTTCAAATCTCAAAATAGCGTTACTCATTAAAGTCTTACTTTGTAATTTTACATTTCTAAATCTAACCTATGTTTTTCTTACCTAAAGATCTTGATAATTACATCGTCACACATTCTGAAGATGAGCCGCAAATTCTACAAGATCTTGCGAGAGAAACGTATCAAAAAGTATTGCAACCCATCATGCTATCAGGACCGTATCAAGGTCGAGTTTTAAGTATGATATCGCATTTAAAAGCACCTCAACGAGTTCTAGAAATAGGAACATTTACTGGCTACTCAGCACTTTGCATTGCAGAAGGTATGCCCGATAATAGTGAGCTAATCACCATCGATATTAATGAAGAATTAGAAGATCTGGCTGCTAGATATTTTTCTCGCTTTCGCGAAAGCGGAACTAAAACAATCTCTATAGATCAAAAAATAGGTGATGCCGTTACCATAATCCCAGAATTAGAAGGAACATTTGATCTCATATTTATTGATGCTGATAAACCGAATTATGTGAATTACTTCAATTTAATAATGACTAAGGTGCATTCTGGAAGTTTGATTATTTCTGATAATGTATTATGGCATGGTAAAGTTGTAGAAGAACTGAATTCTAAGGACAAATCTACTCCTATATTACTAGAATTCAACCGACTACTTAAAGAAGACCCAAGACTGCAAACCGTACTTTTATCAGTGAGAGATGGGCTAACGTTAAGTCGTGTGTTGTAATTTATCTATCGCTTTTGAAAATAAGATATAGGTAACCCAACCTAAAAATAACCCTACAAACATGCCTACGGTAACATCTGCTGGGTAATGTACACCCACAAATATTCTAGAAAGTGCAAAGATGATGGGCCAGATAAAAAGTAAATACGTCCATTTACCAGCTTTTCTAGATCGCAATGCTAAAACCATAAAGACGGTTACTGCAAAACTAACTGCACTGTGACCAGACCAAAAACTAAAATTTTCTGGTTCAAGCAATATCTGTATACTATCCATTAAAATGGGCTCATTATTAGGTCGCAACCGCTCTACTCCATTTTTTACGAGATTAGTAAAAAACAGTGTTATCAATGCGACTACTGGCACAGTAATTATAGCTATGTAGCGAGTAGGTTTTTCAAAATATTTGAAAAGCAGGTAAAAGAAAATAAGGTATAAAAAAAACCAATTTTGAATTTTTGTAACAAAAAGCCAGAAGGAATGAAATTTACCTATCCATAAACCATTGATCCACCTAAACAATTGTTGATCAACCTCTACTAGTTGCTCCCACATAACGAGAATTAGAATTTGCGTTTTATGGAGCCAGAGTCTTCTATTTGATCCTTAACCTCTTCGATTTTCTTTGTGATTTCGGTAATATCTTTTGTAAAGCCGTGCTCATCTGCACTTTTAGTAATCTCGTGCTTAATGTCGTCAGTAGCGTTGCGCACAGTTTTTATGGCTTTACCTAATCCTCGAGCTATTTCAGGTAATTTATCTGAACCAAAAACTAAAATCACGACCAAGCCTACAATCATAAGCTCTGGCGTGCTGATAAATAAAGGTATCATTTTCATAATGCAAATATACGATAGGAGAATTTTGATTGAGCGCGACTAAGGCACATAATTAAAAAACTCAAAGCTTATTTGGCTATTTCCTGACTCAGTTAAAGTGATTTCTCTAGAAATAGGAAATTGATCTTCTTGAAGTGTGTAGATATAATTAAAAGAGCGTTCTAAGGTAACACCACTTGTATTGCTGGTATAATCCATCCTACTAGATGGTAAGTAGCGAGTATAAGGAACAAAATCTGGGAAAATTAGGATTCTCAACACATCATTCATATCTCTAAATGGATTATTATTAAATTCATATGTAAACTCGCTAAAGGCCATAATACTGAAGCCATTGTCAGAAATACTATTGATGCGACCCACGTTAAAGTTTGCAGTATATTGATATCTTAAATCTTCTAGTTGGGAGACTATTCCTGTACCATCTGTGAGCCTTGTAACAATTCTATTGATTCTATTTTGGGTATCGGTAAAAAGTTGCTTTTCTATAAGGTTTGATCCATCAACATATTCAATCACAACGGTATCCTCTACATAAGAAAAATTGTATGTAGTAATGATACCAGAGTCTGTTTTAAATGCTCTAATCAATCTGTTATTTGAAGCGTATTCAAATGTGTAATTAACATCTAGATGGCCACTAAAGGAAATATTTGTAATAAGATGGTCTTGATTATAACTAATATCAATATTATCTGTGGTATTAGCAGCAGTAGTTGCTGCTATTTGTATATCACTCAATTTTACAAGATCTGTAACAGGTTCTACCACTACTTCTCCATTACCAGAATTATTTTCCAGCGATGGATCATCACATGATATAAGTGTCATAGCTACTATTAGATAAATAAAGACAAGTTTCATGTTACAAATGTATTTTAATTAAACACAAAAAAGCCAGATTCATTGTGAATCTGGCTTTAAATAATTTCAATTATAAACTATTACTGCTTCATTTGCTCAAACTTATTCACCTCAGCAGCTACTGGCCATGAATTGTTTGAAACATCGATATCAGCTGTTTCTAATTTTGGATCAATTACGATCTTAGTGATCTCCTTAGAAGTAGCTTTGCTTAAACCTACCTCTTTGTCATTGTATCTCCATATTTCGGCAGGATGTGTAACCGTTTCTGTAGTTCCATCTGCATAGGTATATTCAATGATAATAGGCATTACAAGTCCACCAGGCTTTTCTACTTTTATCTCATAGAAATATTTAGGTGATTTCATTTTTGCTCTTTCTTCGGCAGTGAAGTTGTCCATTAAAAAGGTTTTTAATTCACCTACTACTTCAGCTGGCTCTTGACCTTTTAAATTCTCCTTATAATCTTCACTTCCTTCTTTTACCATGTACACTAGTGGTGGTATTCTATCTTCTGGAATATTTCTTTCGGCCATAAGATCTTTCATGGCTTGATTTTTCTCACTAGACACATAATACTTGTCTACTGATTTAATTCCCATATCGTTATAACGAGTAGTATAGAACCATCCTCTCCAGAACCAGTCTAGATCCATTGCACTAGCATCTTCCATCGTACGGAAGAAATCTTCTGGTGTTGGGTGTTTAAACATCCATCTTTGTGCATATGTACGGAAAGCATAATCAAATAACTCACGCCCCATAACAGTTTCACGTAAAATATTTAAAGCTGTTGCCGGTTTACCATATGCGTTAGAACCAAATTGATATGTATTAAGACCTTTACTCATGATAGGAGCAATATATTTTTGATCGCCCGCCATGTAAGGTACAATTTTGGCCGCTGGACCTCTTCTTGATGGATAAGCATCAAGCCCTTCAATTGCTTCAGGATAAGTTTCACCGAAGTCTTGTTCTGCAATGTATTGAGTAAAAGTTGTTAAACCTTCATCCATCCATGTCCACTGACGCTCATCAGAGTTTACAATCATTGGAAAATAGTTGTGTCCTACCTCATGAATGATTACTCCTATCATTCTATATTTTGTCCTCGGCGTATATGTTCCTTCTTTTTCAGGTCGCCCAAAATT
>CAZBCH010000131.1:0-6286 GCA_964490235.1 uncultured Flavobacteriaceae bacterium
GTAGAAAAAGGCGAGTTACCGGTTTATCGAGGACATTTATTAACTGAAGAGGATTTAATCATACGCAAACATATTTTGAATTTGATGTGCAAATTTGAAACCTCTTGGCAAGATGATGACTTATATTTTAATGAATTACCAGATGTATTAATGAGTCTCCTTGAGCTAGAAAAAGATGAGCTTATTGAAATAAAAAGTAATCAATTATTAGTAACAGAAAAAGGACGACCATATGTTAGAAATGTTTGTTTGCCTTTTGATTTGCGATTACAACGTAATAAGCCAGAGACTCAGTTGTTTTCAATGACTGTTTAGTACATACAGGTATAATTAGTCTAATTACTAACAAAAAACTCCTTGAAAGCGCAGCTTTCAGGGAGTTTTTTTTACTCGATTGGATTAAATAGTTATGGAGTCGTTAGTATAAAGTTTACTCGCTGTCTTTTGCTTTTTCTTTATCGCTGTTTGCCATATTATAAACGATCCACGCCATTGCAATACAAACTATTGCAAACACGCCGATTATTATAACGCCCATGCCCCAGTTTACTAAAGGAAGTGATGTTGTTAAATTCATAATTGTATATTTTAAAAGTTGATTTTAATGACAGTCGTACTGTGATGAAACTTGCTCTACAGTTACCTTATTTGAAGGAGATAGATATGGAATGTTTAATCCCAAGCCTCTCAAAATAAATAATATACCTATAGCTACTACTACATACGGTATGGCTTTAAGAATACGTTGTTTTACCTTACCAGTTAAGAAGTTGCCTAAATAAATAGCAGTAGTCATTAAGGGAACTGTTCCTAGACCAAATAAGGCCATATATAAACTACTTTGCAATGGTTCACCTAGGGCAATAGCCCCAAAAACGGCCATATATACTAGCCCGCAAGGAAGAAGTCCATTAAGAAAACCTATAATAAAAAAAGTTTCTGGATCTTTCTTTTTAAGTTCGGCTCCTAGTGCACTCTTTAATTTACTTACCAATTTATAAATTGGCCTTGTAAGACTGTATTTACTAGTGATATGCGATGGTGTAACAATGGTCAAGATCATGATAATCCCTATAGCAATAGATAATTGCTGCTGTACTCCAAAAAAGTGAAAGGTATTACCAGCAATTCCAAATAAAAGACCGAGCAACGAATAAGTAAGAATCCGTCCAAAATGATAACTTATTAATTGTAATGTTCTCTTCCATCTATTTACACGATCCAGAGGAAGCATAAATGCAATAGGACCGCACATTCCCACGCAATGGAAACTACCTAATAATCCTAATATGATGGCAGAGTATAACATTAATAGACTATTTCTTTTTTGTACAAATAGTTTTTACCTTCATATTGAAAGTCTATGGTGATATTCCAGCGACCATCGATAAGGTTCTTTTTAGGTATCATTACGTGTGAATTAGTTAATTCCATAGGTATTTCAAAATCCAATTTCTGGTTAGAAGGTCGGTATAACGCTATTTTACCAGTAGAGTTTTCATTAGTCAACTCTGTTGGGAATTTTAATAACCAGCCATCTTCCGTCTTTTGACCACTTATTTTCTCGTTCAGTCCATTTAAATTTTTCTCGGCATCTATTTCAGTTTGATATACCATTTCTTTAGCATAATATTCTTCGGTCACAAGATCGTGACTGTAATTTTTATCTACGCTCATTGTAATCACCATGTATAGTATAAACCCCATGAATGCGAGCATACCTAATACAATTCCTTTACCCCAATTCCATTTCATGATGTCATATTTTTGATTAGTTCTTTTTTTCTGTTCAATTCCTCTAGCATCAATTTTGCTTGACAAGAAGGATTTTTACCAGGCTGTCCGTTTTGGCAACCGTTGCAGCAATCGTCTTTTTCTTTTGATTTCATATTTAACTTTTTTAAGTATCTCGCTTTCGCGAAAGCGGAACAGCAACTACCACCTCAACTCGTATTAGAATCTTGCGGCTAATTAAAGCTACGTGGTCCCAGAAATGCAGTTGTGGTAGTCTCAATCAAATCACCATCGCTATAAATTCCTATTTCTACACGATCTTTATCACCGTTTAGGGCACGAGAATCTATTTCTATAAATAAAGTTCCTTCTGAAAGGCCTTGTCCTTCTACAGTAAATTTATCTTGAGAAACCAGTTGAATCGTTCCTTTATGAGAAAGCAATTTGAACTCAATATTTTCAATGTTATTTACTGTTTTATTGACTAATTTATAGGTGTATACATTACTGATGTTAAATTCACCTTTGTGTTCATAAAGTTGGCCAGGCAGTCTTAATATATTAGCTTCTATATCATTGCGTAAGAATAGCATCCCTATCAAAACTGCGGTTAAAATTCCTAAAACGACTACGTATCCTTTAAGCCTAGGAGTAAGTTTAAACTTTTCTTTTTTCTCGATGTTATCTTCACTGGCATAACGTATCAAACCTTTGGGCAGGTTAACGGCTTCCATCATCTTGTCACACGCATCAATACACGCGGTACAATTGACACATTCTAGTTGCGTACCATTACGAATGTCTATTCCAGTAGGACAGACCGTTACACAAGCAGAGCAATCGATACAGTCTCCTTTTCCCGTTAAGGCACGTTCTTCATTTTTCTTAAATTTTGCACGGCCTTCTTCTTTTTCACCTCTTTTATGATCATAGGCAACGATAATGGATTTATTATCCAGTAATACACCTTGAAGCCTACCATATGGACAAGCGATGATACATACTTGCTCTCTGAACCATGCAAAAATGAAGTAAAAAACACCAGTAAATATGAGTAAAGAAATAAAGGTGCTGAGTTGTTTTATGGGTCCATCTGTAATGTACCGGATCAATTGATCGCTACCTATTAAATAGGCAAGAAAAACGTTTGCAATTAAAAATGAGATTACAAAAAATATGAACCATTTAAGCGCTCGTTTCCTGAGTTTTTCTGCATTCCAAGGCATTTTTGCGAGGCGTATTTGTTTACCGCGATCGCCATCGATCCAGTATTCGATACGTCTAAAAACCATTTCCATAAAAATGGTTTGAGGGCATACCCAACCACAAAACAATCTCCCAAAAGCAACGGTAAATAGGATGACAAAAACTACTCCTATGATCATCATGATGACAAACAAATGGAAATCCTGTGGCCAGAATGGAAACCCAAAAATATTGAACCTACGTTCTAATACATTGAACATTAAAAACTGGTTGCCGTTAATTTTTACAAACGGTGCGGCAAATAAAAAGGCTAGTAATACGTAGCTTACATATTTGCGGTATTCATACCATTTGCCATCTGGTTTTTTAGGGTATACCCATGCGCGCTGTCCTTCTTTATCCAGTGTTCCTATCGTATCTCTAAAGTTATCTTTGCCTTGCTCTGCCATATCAATACTCTTTTAAGATTCTAGCATGAGAAGAAATAAAGCATCTTCATAAGCCTCCACAGAATGTGTTACATCTAGCGGGATGTCATAACTATCATATACAGCTAGTCTTCTACTTTCTGTCTTAGTATTAAAATCAATCTCTCCTTTTATAACCATAAGCTTTGCTTTGCAAGGTGCCTTATGTTCATCTAGAACAGCGCCACTTCTCATACCTATAGCAATTACAGATGATCCATTTGCATGGAAAATATTTTTTACTACAGGAGATTCTGAATGAATGGATGCTTGTTCTATCTCGTTGAGTGTCATGATCGCTTAATTATTATCAGTAGCTACTTTAAGGTCCTCAATTTTTACTTCTGGATGGTCTAGAGAATCTGTAATAATTTGATTGATTTCTTCTTCTATTTGTGGTGCATCAGGATCAGTCCATAGATCACCTTCTGCAGCTTTAGGCTCAGCGGGCGTAGTTCCTTCAAATCCAAGAACATAACTTGCTACTTGGGCCATTTCAAGTGGTTTAAGATCTTGTTTCCATGCAACCATTCCTTTTCCAGACCTACCACCTTCAGAAATGGTGTTAAAGACATTCTTAATTCCACCACCTAATATCCAGTATCTATCAGTTAGATTAGGACCTATTCCACCACCGCCATCTGCCTTATGACACGCCACACAGTTAGATTGAAAAATGGCTTTACCAGCGTTAAGATCTGAGGCGTCTGTAAGTAATACTACTGTATTTACATCTACCAAATTTTTTGCTGTCTTTTTCCATTCATCAATTTCTATTTGAGCTGCGGCAACTGCAGTTTCATATTCTTCATCTTGATTGTAATCATCAAAAACCTCAAAACGAACTAGATAAATCACTGCAAAAAGTATGGTCGCATAGAACATGTAAACCCACCATGGCGGCAAATTGTTATCTAGTTCTTTAATTCCGTCATAATTGTGATCTAGGATAATTTCATGTTCTTCATCTACGGCCTTGCTTCCTAAAGATTTTTTGTAAATGTTTTTGATCCATTTGAATTGGTTCGCTTTCGCGGAAGCGATATTATCATCGTATTTTTTCTGTGCATCTGGCTTGAGACTAGTATACAGGACCCTACTTAATGCTGCCAAACTCGCCTCTCCAGCTATGTAAAATAGAATTATTACTCCATAAACAACCCAAAGCCAAGGCAGGTTTTCAAATGCTGAAACATCTTCAGTAGATCCTATCCAGTTAAAGAAAAAATATGCTAAGACAGCAAATGCTATCGTTCTTAAAAATGATGCTGTATTATTCATGTTTAAAGGTCTTTATTAGTTAAAGCATCATCATTTAAAGGGATGTTACTTACTTCTTCTATGTGTTTCTTTTTGGCAGTGAAAACCCACCAGAAAAGAGCCGTGAAAAAGATGAAAAATATGAGTAACGATATGATAGGGTAGATCTCTACGCCATCAATGTTTTCTAGGTTTCCTTTTACAAATTTTAACATCGTATTATTCGTTTAAGTTCGTTACAGTTCCATCAGCATTAGTGACTTTAATGTCTGTTCCTAATCGCTGTAAATAGGATATAATCGCTACAACTTCTCTATTGCGCATTTCTACAAATGGCAGGTTGTTCTCTTGTGCGTATTGCTTATCTGCCTCATAGGTTTTTGCAAAGTCTGGATCATTGTAAAGACTTTGTTCTATTTGAGTACCTTGCTCTAACATCCATTCTTGTGCTCGATCAATTTCTTCTTGCGTATAAGGAACTCCTAATGATACCATGGCATTCATTTTATCTTCTGTAGAGGATTTATCAAGTTCGTTTTTAATCAGCCATTTATAAGATGGCATGATGGAGCCTGATGAAGTACTTTGTGGATCATAAAAGTGATTGATATGCCAGTTATCGCTGTATTTGCCACCTACACGCATCAAATCTGGACCAGTACGTTTACTACCCCATAAGAAAGGATGATCATACACATATTCTCCAGCTTTAGAATACTCACCATAACGTTCTACTTCACTTCTAAAAGGACGTATCATTTGAGAGTGGCAACCTACACAACCTTCACGTATATAGATATCTCTTCCTTCTAGTTCTAGTGGAGTATAAGGTTTTACACTAGATATAACAGGAACATAATCATCTACCATTAATGAAGGGATGATCTGTACCATTCCACCTATAAGAATTGCAATTGTTGCAAAAATGGTAAGCTTTACTGGTCTTCTTTCTAACCAGGTGTGGTAACCTTCTTTTGCAGTACGTTTATTTGTAACATTAGAGAGTGCAGCAGCTTCAGCAAGCTCATCGGTAACTTTACTACCAGCACGTGCTGTCATGATCATGTTATAAACACCGATTAATGCACCTACTATAAATAGACTTCCACCGATTGCTCGCATCCAGTACATAGGCATGATTTGAGTCACTGTTTCTAAGAAATTACCGTAAGTAAGCGTACCATCTGGATTAAACTGTTTCCACATAGAAGCTTGTACAAAACCAGCAACATACATAGGTAATGCATATAATATCACACCTAATGTTCCTATCCAGAAATGAACATTTGCTAAGTTAGTAGACCATAATTTTGTTTTGAACAACCTAGGAACTAACCAGTAAACCATACCAAAGGTTAGAAAACCATTCCACGCAAGTGCTCCTACGTGAACGTGTGCAATAATCCAATCGGTGAAATGCGCCATGGCATTCATGCTTTTTAGCGATAGCATTGGACCTTCAAAAGTTGCCATACCATAACCTGTAATAGCCACGACCATAAATTTTAAAACAGGGTCTGTACGTACCTTGTCCCAAGCACCGCGAAGTGTTAACAAACCGTTGATCATACCTCCCCAAGATGGAGCAATTAGCATTACTGAGAAAGCTACGCCTAGGT
>CAZBCH010000132.1:0-6610 GCA_964490235.1 uncultured Flavobacteriaceae bacterium
AGAACTCTCGATCAGGCTTATGTAATATTAGATGAGTCTCAAAATACCACACATGCACAAATGAAAATGTTTTTAACGCGTATGGGAAAAGATGCAAAGTTTTTTATCACTGGCGATCCTGGACAAATAGACTTACCTAGACGTGTTATATCTGGTTTAAAAGAAGCCTTATTGATTCTTAAAAATGTAGAAGGTGTAGGAATGATGTACCTAGATGATAGCGATGTGGTACGACACAGACTCGTTAAAAAAGTAGTTGCAGCATACAAAGAAATTGAGAATAGAAATTAAAATCACTTCTCATAAGCTTTAATTAATCCTCATTTATACCAATGAGGATTTTTTTTGTTCCGCTTTCGCGAAAGCGAGATCAAACAATACACTCAGTAGCACATTCAGTATCAAAATCTTATTACAAAATGATCTGTTAATGTTATCGAAAAGACAACCTTTTTGTTTAATGTTTTGATAAATTTGTTAAACATTATTTAAATGTTTAATTACTATGAAAACGATAATATTATTTTTAAGTGTAGCAGTTTCATTCTTAATTCTTCCTAAAGAAGAAGTGTCGTCTGATTTTAAAGGACAAGCAGTCTATATTTCAAAAACTAAAATGGATTTAGGTTCATGGGGCGCAAGAATGAGTGAGGCGCAAAAAAAACAGGCCGCTGCAAGATTAAAGAATCGATTAGAAAAAACATATACACTTAATTTCACAAAAACAGAATCCACTTTTGAAGAAGAAGACAAGCTAGATGCGATGTCTGGAGCTACAGATTCATGGGGAAATAACTTTACACCAGGTGATCAATATAAAAATATCAAAGAAAAATCATTGTTACAAAGTCAAGAGTTTTATGGCAAGCAATTTCTTGTAAAGGATGAATTACTGAATATCGATTGGAAAATGGGTTCTGAAACAAAACAGATAGGAAAGTACAACTGTTTTAAAGCGATGGCAACTATTCCTACTGCAGATTTATCATGGTATGATTTCTCTTGGGCAGAATTGCGTAAAAAGGAAGCTGAAGATGGTGAGGAAACGGCTCAAGATATGACGCTGGTAGAAGCATGGTACACGCTGGATGTGCCAGTAAGTAACGGACCTGCTGAATACTGGGGACTACCTGGATTAATTTTAGAAGTGAGTGCCGGTAATACTACAATGTTGTGTACAAAAATTGTTATAAACCCTAAAGAGGACATTACCATTGAAGCGCCTAAAAAAGGAAAAGAGATCACAAAAAAGGAATACAAAGCAACTATCGTACAAAAGATGACAGAAATGATGAACAATAGAGGTAGAAGACGAGGTTAAGTCTATCCATTCAAATACTTACTCTTTCTAACCTCAATTCTACATCATGAAATATATTTTATGTTTTATCCTACTTTTTGTAAGTAGTTTTTCCCTCGCTCAAATCAAATTTCAAGGTGTAGTGCGAGATAGTTCTAAACAGGCATTAGAACTAGCCACAGTTGTAGCATTTGATAAAGCTACTAATGCACTAGAATCTTATAAATCTACTGATGAATTAGGAAAATTTTTACTAGCTCTTAAAAAGAATACAGCCTACAAAATACAGATCAGCTACGTAGGTATGCAAACACTAGAAGACTCCATTTTTACTAAAGAAGCTGATATTACTAAAGACTATGTTCTTCAATCAGAAAGTGCTCTAGATGCTGTAGAAATAGTTTATGAAATGCCAGTAACTATAAAAGGAGATACAGTTACCTATAATGCCGACTCTTTTAAAAACGGTTCTGAAAGAAAACTAGAAGATGTTTTAGAAAATTTACCAGGAGTAGAAATAAATGAAGATGGACAGATAGAAGTAGAAGGTAAAGTAGTTAATAAGCTCATGGTTAATGGAAAGGATTTCTTTGATGGGGACACAAAGTTAGCATCAAAAAATATCCCTTCTAAGGCAGTAGATAAAATTCAAGTGTTACGTAACTATTCTGAAGTCGGTCAACTACGCGGAGTGACTAATAACCAAGACAATATTGCATTAAACATTAAATTAAAAGAAGGGAAAGAGAACTTCTGGTTCGGAGATATTACCGCAGGTGGAGGAAGTTCTCCCGATGAAGGTTTATACCTTATACAACCCAAACTATTTTATTACAATCCTAAATACAGTATCAACTTTATAGGAGATTTAAATAATATAGGAGAAGTGGCTTTAAATAGGAGAGATATAAGAAACCTTTCTGGCGGATTCAGAGCACCTAGCCGTAGTAGTGGAACTGATATCAATCTAGGCGATAACAGCTTAAATTTCTTAACAAATCAAAATAACGCCATTCAGATTGACACAAGACTTGCGACGGCAAACTTTAGTTATGCTACTAATCCAGCACTAGATTTAAGCGGTTTTGCCATCTTTAATAGTAGTAAAATACGATCACGAGAAACCAGTTTTATAAGATATACAGATCCTGGTCTAGGAATTCCAGACGAAGCTACTGAACAAACTAGTGAAGAACGATCTAATCAAGGAATCGTGAAGTTAAGTGCTTCCTATCAACCCAATTATAGTAATCAGCTGGATTACGACATTATAGGTCGCATTTCTAATGATCAACAAAACCAGCGCTTATCGTCGTCTGTAATAGGAGACGTGAGACAGTTAGAAGAAGTAACTCCTTACAGTATCAACCAAAACTTAAATTACTATTACACACTTGACGAGAATAATATTTTCTCACTAGAAGCACAACATGTATTAAAAAATGAAGATCCTTTTTACAATGCTTTACTTGAAAATAATATTGATCCATCTATCATGGATGAGTATGATAATACCGCATCAACTTTGGGGCTAGATCAATCTCTAGATAATTATAATTTAGGTCAAAATAGGCGCATAGAATCAAATCAACTAGACGCTAAAATTGACTGGTTCAATATTCTTAATACAAAAAGCAATATCAATGTAACCTTAGGAACCATCTTAAGTCGTCAACAGTTCAACTCTTCTTTATTTCAATTCCTTGATGATGGTTCTCAATTTCATCCTACACCTACTATTAATGATGGACTTGACGTTAATGATACCGAGTATAATTTTAGCGATATTTATTTAGGAGCTCGTTACCGAGTTAAAACCGGAAAATTTACCATTACACCAGGAGTTTCAGTACATGCTTACGGCAATAAGAATACCCAGCAAGGTCAGACCTTTGAAGAAAATTTCTTTAGAGTTTTACCAGAGTTTGAAACTAGGATTCAATTCAAAAAAAGTGAAGCTCTTACTTTAAGATATGATATGCGCAATCAGTTTACAGATGTTACAAGACTAGCTAGAGGAATTGTATTGAATAGTTTTAATAATATTCAATTTGGTGAACCAGATTTGCAAAATGCGTTATCTCACAATGTGAATCTTATTTACACGAGTTTCAACCTATTTAATTATACTAACGTTTTTGCGAGAGCATCTTATTCAAGCAATATAGATCAAATTAGGAATCTTACAGATTTCTCAAGTGTTATCCGTACTAACACGTTTTTTAATTCAAATTTTGCAGATGAAAGTGTGAATGTTTCAGGACGTGTACAACGTACTTTTGGAAAAATTAGAGCTAGTTTAAGTGCAGGTTTCAATTACAATAAAATCAATCAATTCATAGCAGGACAACGATCGCTTAATGAAGGTTATACTCAATCTTATACTCCTAGTATTAGATCTAATTTTAAAGTGGCGCCTAACGTGACTTTAAGCTACCGTTACAGTATTGTAGACAATAATCAAGGTGGTAGAGAGACTCAATTTATAACCCAATCTCCATCCATAGATGTAGATGCGTATATATGGAAAGCGGTTACTTTTAGAACAAATTATTCCTACACTAACCAAAACTTAGGTAATGGGCAGTCTCAATCATTTCAAAATTGGGATGCAAGTCTTGCATATAGGAAAGATCGAGATGCAAAATTTGAATATGAAATTAAAGCTACAAATTTGCTGGATATAGATTCACAGGTAAGAAATAGCGCAAATAACTTTTCTGTATTTACCTCAGAAACATTTATCCTGCCACGCTTTGTAACCTTTAGAGTAGTTTATAGTTTGTAATTTTACTTAAAACGTATAATTGAAGTAATCAATATCTGTTTTACATTTTTGAGCAACTAATTGACGGCATTTATCAGTGTAAAACTCCTTTTTATCTTTCACTTTGGTATTGTTAAGACGTGGGATGTCTTTGATGTCAAAATGAAATTTATTGAAAACGCTGCGCAAATTTGATTCTAGATTCTCATATTTAAAAATTACACAAGAAATTTCTTTTCCATTTTTAGAGGTAAAATAATCTAGTGAATTATAGTGAAAGTAATTCGTGCCGTCTTGTAAAACTTGGTCATTCTCAATAAATTTTTCAAATCTTAAACGCTCTTCAGATAATGGTAAGGGATCGTTTTGGTGCAATAAAACATACCATGATAGCAGTCGATCCCAAGGGTTTCTAGTGTATCCAAAAATGAAATAATCACTATATTTTTTAAAGTAATCTACTCCTAAGTCACAAACATTAGAATGTTGATCAATTTCTTCGGCGTTTTTTCCTAGTTGATCTCTAAGCAAATTAGATACAGAGCTTCCACCAGTTCTATGCACATGTATAAAAATCAATTTATGTTGATGTGATATGATCATAGAAATATGGGGTAAAATTCTAATTTTGGTTGTTGAGATTGATTTTTACAATCCCAATTAAAGGTTTGAGTTAACTGTAAGAATTTTTGAATTTTAATCCTATTGAAACAACTTTTCTACCTTTTCAATGTCTGATTCTTGAACATATAAATCTACGCTTCCGCCGGAGGTTCCAAAACCGGCAAGTCTGCCAGATTCATGAGCATTTTTCACAAGATTAGGAATCTTATTTTCTTCTAGAATTGCAACCCATCTATTGGTTTCAATAGAACTCCCAGATTTTACTTTTATGTATGAAGACATTATAAAATAATTAGACTTGAAATATAGCAAATAAGATCAACTATGCAACTCATCACCACCAGGCCATATTTCTCTTTTTGGATTGGTATGTTTGGAGATAATGCGACGAGACTCCTTTTTATTCTTGATATCTTTTTGAATTCCATAAAGAATGTCTTGAGCTCGCTTTCGCGAAAGCGAGTTCTCTACCAGCCGCTCTGGATAATCTTGCCCTAATTTAAAATCTAAGAATTGCTCATCTAGTGGTGTCATTTTCCAAGGTTCATGGATAAATCGCAAGGGTAGATGTGCCAACTCTGGAACCCATTTTTTTATAAATAAGCCTTCGGGATCATGTTCTAAGCTGTTCTTTACAGGATTGTAAACACGTACAATATTGATTCCTGTTTCTCCAGCCTGCATTTGCAATTGTGGATAATGAATACCAGGTTCAAAATCTAGAAACTGTTGCGCTAGATGATTGCTCGCGTCTTGCCACGGTTGCCATAAATGATGGGTAAAAAAGCCAGTCAACATTGCGCGCAGTCTAAAGTTTACAAATCCAGTAGTGTTAAGGCATCGCATGGCAGCATCTACTAGAGGATAACCGGTTTTACCTTCTCGCCATGCTTGTTGAAAATTAAGATTTACAGGCTTATCGAGAGTTCTATATGCTTTATGAACACTGCGCCATTCTAGCTGATGTTCCATCTCAAATTTTTCAATAAAGTGTGCTTGCCAGCGCAAACGAGACATAAAACTGTGTAAATGACGTCTGTTGTTTACATCATTTTTATGACTAGCCGCTCTTTTTGCCACCATACGCATACTCACATTTCCCCAAGCGATGTAAGGTGATAGCCTGCTGCTGTGCTTTCTGCTAGTAAGTGGTTTTGAGTAATAGGTATTATAGCCGTTGATGCGATCGGTTAAAAAGCTTTCAAAATAACGAAGAGCCGTGGTCGTACCACCTTTTTGAAAAATAGAATTTTTAGGTGTAGCTAGAGAAATGGTTTTAAAATGTGCTGCAATTTGATCGATACGAGCTTTACTAAACAAGGTACTATTATCAAAATCTGGATGATCAAAATCCTGATTCATGAACTCGATCCAGTGTTCTTTCCATTGTGTACGATTCTTTAATCCTCTTATTACACCGTTAGAAATACTTTCAGTCCATGGAATACCGTTGTTTTTAAACCATTTGGCGAGTTCTAGATCTCTTTTGTAAGTGATAAATAATCCAGTTTCTTGATAGGAGTAAATGTTTACGATTTCAAATAGAGTTTGTAATTTTTGAAAAGCCTTTACAGCATTACTTTCTATAACAAGAAGAGAACTACCTATCGTGTTCAACTTCTCGTTCATATTCTCTAACGATTGTTTTACAAAATTAAAATGACGCTCGCTGTAATGAGCATCATTTAAAATCATAGGTTCAAAAATGTAGAGTAGTAAAGTTGGAATTTGTGAGTCAAGAGAACGCATGAGTGGTTCATGATCTAATAATCTAAGATCTCTTTTAAACCAGACGATATGAATTTTTTGCATAAATCCTAACTCAATTGAAAATGAATTTCCTTGTATCTGTTAGGAAACCGCTTCTTTATAGGTTTTTAAACAGCGTTCTCTAGCTTCTTTATGATCTACCATTTTTT
>CAZBCH010000133.1:0-2097 GCA_964490235.1 uncultured Flavobacteriaceae bacterium
AGGAATAAAACCATAATTGGTAGGATAATACATAGAAGAATAGATCACTCTATCTAGAATAAGCATTCCAGATTCTTTATCTAATTCATATTTTGCTCTAGTGTTCTTTGGTATTTCAATTATTCCAGTTACATGACCAGGAGCATCTGCTCCATAACTTACATCGTGCCAAGCATGTTTATTCATCTTCGTTGTTTTTTAGCGGCTGCAAAAATAGGTTCTATTCCGCTTTCGCGAAAGCGAAACAGCATTAACTTATGGTAAAGATTCTATCTAGACTTTAAAATTGACGGTTTTAAGCACAAACCAATGTTAAATGTGGAAATAACGACTGCGATCAAACTTTTGTAAATTATTTTTAAATCATGGCACGAGAAAGATTAGGTTTTAAGTTTGATTTTTATAATCCAGAAGAAAAAGATCCTTTTGATAAACTCTTTGAAATTTTTAAAGAGATTATTACACATACGTCAGGAGATTTTGATGAGGCTATAAACTGGTTGCGAGAACTAGATAAAGAGTATAAACTTACCACTCCAGAATATACTATAGATGATTTTATAGAAGATCTTAAAGCTAGAGGTTATATAAGAGAAGAATTTGACCCTAATGATGAGAATCAAGAAGGAGAAGAAGGTGATGGAGATAGACCTGGACGATTTTCTATTACAGCAAAAACAGAACAGTTACTACGTAAACATGCCTTAGATCAAATTTTTGGTAATATGCGCAAGGGTGCAAGCGGTAACCATAAGACAGGAAAGTTAGGACAAGGAGATGAGCACAGTGGAGATTACCGTCCATATAGATTCGGTGATGGACTGGATCGTATTTCCATGACAGAGAGTTTGCGCAATGCTCAAATCAATCACGGTATGGGCAATTTTAATCTCACAGAAGATGATCTTGTGGTAGAAGATTCTCAATTCAAGGCTCAAATGAGTACCGTCTTAATGATTGATATCTCGCACTCTATGATTCTTTATGGAGAAGATAGAATCACGCCGGCAAAAAAAGTAGCCATGGCACTGGCAGAGTTGATTACCACTCGATACCCTAAAGATACTCTCGATATTATTGTTTTTGGAAATGATTCTTGGCCCATTAAAATTGCAGATCTTCCTTACCTTAAAGTAGGTCCATATCATACAAATACAGTCGCTGGATTGCAACTGGCGATGGATATCTTAAGAAGAAAGCGTAATACTAATAAGCAAATCTTTATGATTACAGATGGAAAGCCTAGCTGCCTGCGTTTAAAAGATGGAACTTATTACAAAAATTCAAACGGGCTCGATGAATATATTGTAGAGAAATGCTACACAATGGCTGCCCAAGCTAGAAGACTACATATTCCTATTACAACTTTTATGATTGCAAACGATCCCTATTTACAGCGTTTTGTAGATCAATTTACCGAAGCAAATCAAGGGAAAGCCTTTTTTACGGGATTACAAGGATTAGGTGAAATGATTTTTACCGATTATGAGGCAAATAGGAAAAAGAGATTGAAGTAGTTTAATAATAGGCTGTACAAATAACAGAAAACCGATAGTTGGCATCAGTGTAAGGTGAGGTCGCATAATATAGACCAAATGAATAATTAAGATAGCTTCTGCGCTTATTTGTTAACCAGCGTTTCTCGGCGTTCTTTACGTCATCTCCATCACTATTTTTTGTTCTTATATAGGAATCTTGATACGATCCATCTTTATATAGAGCAAAGTCACAAGAAACCTCAGCACATTGTGAACCATTTGCTTGATTAAAACTACTTAGTCCTGCAGCAAGTTCTGCGCAAGATTGAAGGCTTACACACGACATCATCAGAATTGCTGTACAAAATAACCGTTTCATAATTATAATTTTAATAGTCAATTTTAAAACTTTTTCAAAAGCAGGTCTATACCCAATAAAGGGTATTTCAAATTGAGAGAACTGTGAAATTGATCTATGAAAATAAAGAGCGATAAACTAAAGCATTTTTATATATTTGACATCTATACCAAAATTATACACATGAAAACTACTTATTTCTCTTTATTTGCTTTATTCTTAATAAGCATCACAGCAACAGCTCAAGACTTTTCCTACGGT
>CAZBCH010000134.1:0-2011 GCA_964490235.1 uncultured Flavobacteriaceae bacterium
GTGCTCAATTTTGGTGAAAGTATTGTAGATAACAATGAAACTAATCCATACCCATTTTTCAAGTATGTTTTTAGTACTGGTGAAGTTATCGATTCCTTAACTTTAAAAGGGAAAGTTACAGATGCATTGAATTACGAAACAGATGATTTTATAAGCGTCATGCTTTATGAAGTAGATGAAGAGTATACAGATAGCATCATATACAAAAAAGCACCTAGATATGTTTTAAATACCCTAGACAGCCTTACCACATTCACTATGGAAAACCTTAAAGAAGGAACTTACAGAATGGTAGCGCTCAAAGAACAAAATAGCGATCTGAGGTTTGATCCTAAAAGGGATAAAATAGGTTTTGTATCTGAAGAAATAGTTGTTCCTACTGATCAAGAATACGAAATTAGAATGTATCAACAAGAAGCTGATTCTGAAATCAAAAAAATTACACAGCAAGCTGCTTCCAGACTATTCGTGGCCTATACCGGTAACGTAGATAATCTTCAAGTAAGGCCTTTTGATACCTCAATAATTGATAATAGCAGGATTACTAAATTAGAAAAAAAGGATACTTTACAATATTGGTATCGTCCTGTGATAAAGGAAGATTCTATCATCATGATCGCACAGCTCAATAATGAAAGGTCTGAAGAGTTCAACGTACGTCTTAAAGAAATGAAAAAAGATAGTTTAACCATCAAGAAAGAAACTAATTTTTCCTTGCGCAATCCAGCGAGCATTTCTGCCTCTACTCCTATTGAAACTATTGACAAGGAATACATTAACCTGATAAGAAAAGACAGTACAGCAGTAGCATTTGAAACGGTACTAGACAGTTTAAATAACAAAGTGGTCTTTGATTTTGATAGAGAAGAAGATCAACTATATAAAATGACTTTATTTCCAGGAGCAATTACAGATTTCTATGGCTCAAAAAATACAGATACATTAAATTATAATTATGGAACTAAGAAGACCAACACTTTAGGAAACATAAGCGTAAAATTAAATGGCGGCACCTCTTTTCCTATTGTTATTCAAGTTACTAAAAAAGACTTGAGTGTTATAGCAGAGCAATCGGTAACTAAGAACGATACCTATGACTTCTTTTATCTCGATCCTGGAGAGTATTATTTGAGAATAGTTTATGACACTAATGCAAATGGAAAATATGACGCTGGTAATTTCTTAGAAAACATACAGCCAGAAGTGGTTAAATACTATCCAGAAGTCGTAAAACTACAAGCAAACTGGGACAGAAACTACACATTTAATCTCTAAACAAAAGTTATCTATTATCAATGCGCCTATTTACTTAGAGAATAATATTGTATTTCTTATTAAGAGTAAATAGATCAAGTTTAAATAAAAATCCCAAACCGAAATATCGATTTGGGATTTTATATGTATTGTAAGAAAATGTTCTTAAGCCTCTGCTACAGGAACGATAGATACATAAGATCTATTATTTCTTTTCTTAGTAAACTTCACTAGTCCGTCTACTTTTGCGTGTAATGTAAAGTCCTTACCAGCATATACGTTTTCACCTGGATGGTGAGTCATACCACGCTGACGGATTAAGATGTTTCCAGCTACTGCAGCCTGTCCACCAAAAATCTTAACACCTAAGCGTTTCGATTCTGATTCTCTTCCGTTTTTCGAACTACCTACTCCTTTTTTATGAGCCATCTTGTTCTGTTTTTAAGGTTATTATTTACTTAACAACTCGATAAGTTCAGCTTTCTTAAGTGCTGAATATCCTTCAAGTCCTCTTTCTTTTGCTAGGTCTTTCAACTCTGCAACCGTGTGTTTAGATAAATCAGTACCAGCATCCTTAGCTTCTACTTCCTTCTCTACAGGCTTTTCTTCCTTTTTAGGAGCAGCAGCCTTTTTTGATTCAGACTTCTTTCCTCCTGATGCAGAAATACTAGAAATTTGAATTTGAGTTAAATACTGACGGTGACCGTTTTTCTTACGGTATCCTTTTCTACGTTTTTTCTTAAAAACGAATACTTTG
>CAZBCH010000135.1:0-22085 GCA_964490235.1 uncultured Flavobacteriaceae bacterium
TTCTACTCTCTTTGCATCTGCCGTTCCACCTACATCTAAGAAGTTTGCAGGAGATCCACCAGCTTGTTTAATAAGGTCCATTGTGGCCATAGCAAGTCCAGCACCATTTACCATACAACCTACATTACCATCCAGATCTACATAATTTAAACCTACAGCTTTTGCTTCTACTTCTGTAGCATTTTCTTCTCTTGTATCTCTTAATTCTGCAAGGTCTTTATGACGGAACAATGCATTCTCATCAAGTGTGATTTTACAATCTACAGCGATAATACGGTTGTCACTAGCTTTTAAAACTGGATTAATTTCAAATAAAGCAGAATCTGATCCTAAGTAAGCGTTATACAAAGAGTTTACAAATTTAGTCATCTCTTTGAAGGCTTTACCGCTTAAACCTAAGTTAAAAGCAATACGTCTTGCTTGAAAACCTTGTAATCCATGAGCAGGATCTATAGTTTCTGTAAATATTAAATGAGGTGTTTCTTCTGCAACAGTCTCAATATCCATTCCACCTTCTGTAGAATACATGATCATGTTCTTACCTTGAGCTCTATCTAAAAGGACAGACATATAAAACTCTTCTATCTCTGCTTCTCCAGGCTCGTAAACATCCTCTGCAATGAGTACTTGGTGAACTCTCTTACCTTCAGCACTAGTTTGTGGTGTAACGAGATCCATCCCTATAATCTGACCAGAAATTTCTTTTACTTGATCAAGATTTTTGGCAAGTTTTACTCCACCACCTTTACCACGTCCACCAGCATGAACTTGAGCCTTAATGACGTGCCATCCAGTACCAGTTTCTTCAGTTAGTGCTTTTGCAGCAGCTACTGCCTCATCTGGTGTGGTTGCAACTTTACCTCTTTGTATGGTTACTCCATAGCTAGCTAATATTTCTTTACCTTGATATTCGTGAAGATTCATAAATGTTCTTTAAAGTTCAATTAAGTGACAGCAAAAATAAGCAAGTGAGTCTTTAAAGAAAAAGAAATCTTTCTAAAAGAATACATAAATTGAGATATAGAACCATATCATCATCACTGTGTATATTCTAATTAAAACTTTAAGATATAATTCACTTTTATTTTTCGTACTCTAGTACTTTTGTAGGCTTAAGTTTTTTAACATGAATAATCAAGATTTATTAAACATAGCTCGAGAACACGGTAGTCCGGTCTATGTATCCGATGCAAATATAATCGTAGCGCAGTATGAACGTTTAGTATCCGCTTTCGCGAAAGCGAAAAACCTAAGAATTCACTATGCTGTTAAAGCGTTATCTAACGTATCCATCTTGAAACTTTTTAAACAGCTAGGCGCTGGACTCGATACCGTGAGTCTACAAGAGGTAGAGTTAGGTCTAGCCGCTGGTGTTGCTCCTGAAAAAATTATCTTCACACCTAATGGTGTTTCTCTTGAAGAAATAGAAAAGGTAGCTGCAAAAGGTGTTCAAATCAATATTGATAATCTTTCCATCCTAGAACAATTCGGATCTAAACATCCTAAAACGCCTGTTTGTATAAGGATAAACCCTCATGTGATGGCAGGCGGAAATGCAAATATTTCTGTAGGTCACATTGATAGTAAATTTGGGATCTCTATACATCAAATTCCTCATATTTTACGTATAGTAGAAAATACAGGAATGACCGTTAACGGTGTACACATGCATACAGGTAGCGACATTCTAGACATAGGTGTTTTTCTTTACGCCACTGAAATACTATTTGAAACAGCTGCAAAATTTAAAGATCTAGAGTTTATTGATTTTGGTAGTGGTTTTAAAGTCCCTTATAAAGAAGGTGATGTTGCCACAGATATAGAAGACCTAGGAGAACAATTAAGCGAGCGTTTCAATGCTTTTTGTAAAAGCTATGGTCGTGAAATAACGATGGCATTTGAACCTGGAAAATTCTTAGTGAGTGAGGCAGGACATTTTCTTGCCCAAGTCAATGTAGTTAAACAAACTACATCTACTGTATTTGCGGGAGTAGACTCTGGATTCAATCATTTAATACGTCCCATGCTTTATGGCTCATACCATGGGATCAAAAATATTTCAAATCCAGAAGGTAAGAATAGATTCTATAGTGTGGTAGGCTATATTTGTGAAACAGATACGTTTGCAAATAATCGTCAAATTTCAGAAATTACTGAAGGTGACATTCTATCTTTTTCTAATGCTGGTGCCTATTGCTTTTCTATGGCCAGTAATTATAACTCTCGATACCGTCCTGCTGAAGTTTTGTGGTATGATGGAGCCGCACATCTTATAAGAGAAAGAGAAACCATGACAGATATATTAAAAGGACAACATCAGGTAGATTTTGAAAAGCTAGTTATAGCCTAATTTAACGACATAATTTTATATAAAAGCTCAACTTACAAGTTGAGCTTTATTTTTATCAAGTAACTTTTGTAGTTGTTTAAATTTCATGGTGCGATCATTTTAATAATTTACTTTTGCTGTAGAAATTAAAAATATAGTTAATGGCTTCTGGATTTTTTGCATTATTAGATGATATAGGTGTTCTCATGGATGACGTAGCGTCAATGAGTAAAATTGCTACAAAGAAAACCGCAGGAATTTTAGGTGATGATCTAGCTGTAAATGCAGAGAAAGCATCTGGATTTGTTTCTTCAAGAGAAATACCTGTACTATGGGCGATTACCAAAGGTTCATTTTTAAACAAATTGATCATTTTACCTATAGCATTTTTATTAAGCGCTTTTATACCATGGATGGTTACCATTATATTACTATTGGGAGCAATTTATCTAGCGTTTGAAGGTGCCGAAAAGATATATGAATGGATATTCCCTCATGATAAACCTGAACTAACGGTTGTGGCACAACAACTTACCAAAGATGAGATCCTAGCATTAGAAAAAGATAAAATCAAATCTGCTATCGTGACGGACTTTATCTTATCTGTTGAGATCGTAATTATAGCCTTAAGCACTGTAACAGAAGAGCCTATTTTAAATCAGATATTAGTCGTTTCTGTAGTAGCCATTATAGCAACCATAGGTGTTTATGGAATCGTTGCCGGAATTGTAAGAATGGATGATCTAGGTGTAAGGCTCATAAAAATAAGCGATGGTAAAAGAGGTATCTCAAAATGGATAGGAAATTTTCTGGTAAATGCATTACCGTGGATAATAAAGAGTCTCTCTGTGATAGGCACTATTGCGTTGCTTCTTGTTGCTGGTGGGATCTTTTTACACAACATACATGCAATAGAAGAATTATTACATTCTTTACCATCTATCCTAGCAGAATTTATTACAGGACTAATTGTAGGATTGATTTCTCTTGCAATTTATAAACTAGTTAAGTTAATATTCTTCAAGAAATAAGTCATTACCTAAAAGTTAATGAAACAATTACAAGTAGATTGAATGATATATGTGATGTCGCTTTCGCGAAAGCGGAATCATCAAACAACTTTATCCTTTATATTATATACTACTTAATTATATGATTTTAATTGTTCCAATGCAATTTGAGTTTAATATGAACGGATATTAATGTAATAGTAATTTAATTATCTACCGTGAAGTCTATAAGTATCTATAATAACAAAAGCCTTCTCTATGTCAGAGAAGGCTTTTGTGTTTCCTTATTAAAATATTTATACTATTCTAGAATAACTTTTCTTGTCAATACACCATGGCTAGAATTGAATTTTACAATGTAATTACCACTTGCTAATTGTGAAGTATCAACCTTAAAAATTTCAGCCTGTTCATTTATTTTTAGATACTTAACATTTTGTCCTAGCATATTGATAATACTAATATCGTCAATCAATAATGAATTAGACTTTTTAATATGAAGTTCTTCTAAACCTCTAGGAGTAAATACTATCAGATCGTTATCATTTATTAAAACGTCATCTGAAGTCAAAGTTGAAGGATCAGAAAATACAATAGAAAAACGATCTTCATAATTTCCTGCTGTAAGCATAGGACTGGTATAGCTTGCATTCTTTATATTAACATAAGTGCTTAAAACAGCATCTTTTACAAATATATCTTGATCGTTAGGCACATTTCTTAATTCGTCAATCTTGATACTGAATGTACTATTGTTATTTAATTTAATGAATAGTGGTAATTCTGTTAAATCGCTCACAGAAGGTATACCTTGAATGGTGAGCTTCTCGTTTGCAGTTTTCCATGCCATGTCATCAATTTGCTCATCTAACAATTTCCCATCATAACCACGGTCTATTCCAAATGTAGCTGTACTATCAACCGTAACAAGCAACTGCCTATGAATAAGATTAGATGAATCAAATCCTATACGTATTTTCATACGAGGATCAGTAGGTGTATTAATATCACCAGCGGCAGTAATAGGCGTCGCTCCTGGAGCAGATACGAATAAACTTTGCCCACTTGATTCTTTTACAAATTGTCTTTGGTCGTTTCTAAATCTTATCTGACCATTATCATTGATTCCCGTTACAAAGAACCCTTGACCTACCGGTATGAATTGCTCTGGTCTTTTGGTAGGAATTCCACCTTGATTCACATCAGGATTTGATGTTCCAAATGTTGCATTACCTACTCCACCAGAAAAATTGTAAGTGGCATAACCTCCTTGATAATTTGCAAGTACATGTGTGTTTCCACCCCAATGTTCCCAAAAGTACACTGTACCATCAGTATCTGGATTATCACTTATGAACTCATGCGCATCTAATGCGCTAGGGTATGGATTACCAACTAGGTAATCATTACCATTATCAATATCAAGGTTTATATTACCGTTATTAGGCTTTCCTACAAAAACATAATTTTGAGTTGTTCCTGCGGCACCAGTACCCTTCATCGTCCATCCTTCACCTGTAGATTGAGTACCGTTAGGACCTGCATATTCCCAGTTTGCATAGGTGTTACTTGTAGTATTACCGTACTTCCATAACCATCTACCAGAAATGGTTGCTGGTGTCGCTGCCGTACCTGGTATTCCATCACGCACGTTACGAGAAGTAAAATTCAAATCACGCGGATTATTCACAAGTGTTCCGTCTTTTAAAACTTCAGCTATTGTAAATCCATTATTATTGGTGCCGTTTGCAATTCTACTTACAGGAGAGCTCCAGTAGTTATAGTCAAATTTATTTGAAGTACCTTGTTGATCAATCTCAATTTTTCCTGTAGTTGACGTTAGTAAATCACTGTTATTATTTTGTAGTAATTGAGATTCTCCTACTAAATCAATGGTACCATCCAGTTTCAGTTGATGCGTAAGAGTAAGACCTCGATCGTTTTCTACAAAAAGTTTTCCAGAATTAGATACTTCTAAACTAAGTAAAGTATAGTTTCTATTGTCAGCAGTTATTTCATGATTAACAACAGCAATATTCCAATTAATAGCTCTATTACTTCCGTTGATTAGTCTAGGAGTACCTGGCATAAATAAAGAATTACCATTTATCCATGCTGCTGGAGAATTCCAGTTTGCATCACTGTTAGAAATATAAGGCAAAGGCGCAGTCTGACTATTGATATTAAAGTTATCCGGTTGTATAAGGCTACCTCTATGTTTATTACCAGAAGCATCATTTAAATGCGTACCTATATAAGTATTCATGTTAAAATAAGCTTCTAAAGAATCCCAATTCAAGGTAGAAATGTCATTTTTTGTAATTGTGTTAGGTATGATAGCTCCTTTAATACCAGTACCATCTTTCTCGATTTCCTGATTCATCATAAATCTGATCTGACGTTGTGAGATGGCTTCATTAAAAATTCTGATTTCATCTATACTACCAGAAAAGTTATCTAAAATATTGTTTTTATCTACATATCTAGAACCAATGCAAAATTTTGAATCGTTATTCAATGCAGGATTAATATTTTGTCTTTTATCTCTAAAACCGTCAATGTATAGACTAGCCTGACCAGAATCATATACTAAGGTAATATAATACCATACATCGTTATTTAAAGCAGTATTACTCGTGATAGAAGAGTTGCCATTATGGGTCATTTCTATACGATTATCATCTCTTAAGTATAAATGATAACCATTTGCACCTGATCCACGTTTAGAAACGATAGTTTTATTTGTCCCAGAAGTGTTAGACCCATCTGTTTTTACCCATGCCGAAACGGTGTAATTACCTGTTAATTCTAATTCATCACCCATGGCAACATAATCATTCGTCCCGTCAAAAAGAATGTCTTTAGATGCGATAACCTCATGTGCCACGCCAAACTTAACATAACGAGTTCCATCAAAATCGTAGTAAGCGGTTTGATTAGTACCTTCTGTTTCAAGAAATACTGTTTCTACATTTGTTGTAAAGGCGTCATCATCTGCAAGTATCATTACATATGCATCGTTACCTACTAATGGTGGTAAAGAAGCTAATCCTGTTGTAGATACAGATAACTTCACTTCTGGAATATCGTTACCTACTTGAGACACTTCTTTAAATTTCCATGTACGTTCTGTTACCTCTGTAAAAGTTGTAACAAGACTAGGTCCTAAAGTTACCTCTAAAGGATCTGGTAATGCAGTAAGTGTAGAACGTGTACTTCCCCACATTAAGAAATCACCACTAGATTGAAAAGTATTAGGATTTGCACTATTAGTATCATAAATATCACCTAAACCTATGGTAATGAATGTAAAAGGATCGACACTTTTTGCTTGCTTTTGATTTAATAAAGAACAATCATCATAACCTATTCCGGCAACGTTGTATGTATAGCCATTATCACTAACTGCATTCCATAATGGATTACCATCAGAATCAAAATATGATCCTGGAACATGAGGAAGACCTATTTGAGGAACCGCAAACAAACCTAAAGTGATTCCATACTTTACCGCGAGATAAGATTCTAAACGTTTTCTATCTACATCTGGTTTACGCTCAGAGAATGACATTATTTCTAAAATATCACCAGTAAAACTAGGTCCGAAAAACTCTGATCTTCCTAACCAATATCTTGAATTAAGAATATCCTTAAAAGTATTAGCATTTTCTTCTCTCATCAAAGCTGGATCCAAAGTTAGTCCTAAATCCACACCGTCTAGATATAAATCCATTCCATCACCTGCATCGTTTAACCTAGCATTAAATATAACTGGCCTATCATAAACCAGAGAAGGATGTACGATCGCCCTACCGTAATTAGCCTGAGACCCTTGATTATATGCAGCAATATCTGGATATTGACCAAATCTTGCTGATGTATCATTAATAGAAATACCTGTAACGTCCTCAGTACCTATTCCATCAACATAATCATCTCCTAAAAAAACGTCTTCTGTAGGTCTTGCGGCAGATATTGTAGCTGTAGGATTTATTACTATATAAATGTCTCTATTATAAAAACCTGACTTACCAAACATGGAATTAGTTCCATCAAAGGAAACAACTGGATTAAAGTTTGTATTTTTTGTTGGGTTATCATAATACGTAGGACGTAATGCACCACTAGATGTAGCACTAGTCCATTCGGAGCTTATGTTTGAAGCTGGATTTAAAGAAGATATATTAGTCCATTGATCAACGCGATCACCATCGCTAAGACCTGCTAAAGTTCTAGTATTCAACCATAGTTCAAGATTTTGCCCAATGCCCAGCCCACAATCTGAATAATTTTTAGTTAATTTATTATAACCTGTGATTTTAAAATTGTCAAAAGCAAATCCATTTGCATAAACAGAACGATTATCTGAGGCAAAAACAAAAGCAAACCTAATATTATTAGTATCATCAAAACCTTGTGAAGGTAAATCTATTGAGGCTGTTACCCAGCCGTTGGTATCTGCTGTCCAACCTCCGAAACCTGGCAACGCACCATTATTTCTTTGTATATACCAGTTAACTGCTTGATCGTTTTCTTTACCTAAAGTATTCCAGGTAGCTCCATTATCATTACTATAATATAATGAGACACCTTCACGAGCACTTCCATCTACATCTAAATTCATATCAAATGAAAGCGTTAATTTATCGTAGCCAGTAAGATCAATGTTAGGTGAAATAGCTTGAGCAAAATCATTAGGCTCAAAAGTTACATTGTAGAAAGTTCGTTCTAAATACAAATAGTTGCCATTTCCAAATGCGGTTATATCACGACCTCTATTCCAGTTTCCGTTGGGACGATTGTTACTGGTAGTCCAATTATTATCGCCATTTCCATTGTTGAAATTTGCATTAAAGATAGTTACCTGACTCCAAGAAAATTGTAAGACAAAAAAGAAGAGTAAAAGGAAACAATTCCTTTGGTTTAAGTATGTAATTTTATTCATGATTTCACTTTTTAAGTGACTTCAACAAGAATAAAATGGCACAGAACATCAAACAAGAAAAGTATTATGCAGTGAATACAATTATTATGCGTGCATAATATAATTTATTAATAATCAGTATGTCACGTCTTAAATGCATTCTATACAAATCGATGAAATGCATACCGTTTATCGAAATAGTAAACATTGAACAAATGATAAATAAAAATAACACACAATAAAATCATTACTTTATTTAACATAAGTTAATGTATTTGAGTCTCAAAAGTTAATTTCTAATTAAACACATATTAAAATCGATGAAATGCACACTATAATATAGAGCTATGGTTTTCAATAAACTCTCATCGTTAAACTGCAATAATTGACTATTATGAATTCTTTTCTTCGATCCATTTACTCATATATTTATTGGCTTTATGAGTATGGTAATTGAGCATATTGATAGCAAATAAATCGCTTTTACTTTTAGAAGATTTGTAAGAGAATAGAGAAGAGATTTTTGCAGAAAATGCTTTCGCGAAAGCGGAAAACATATAGTTACTTTTAAGTATGTCGATGTTTTTTGAGTTAGATGATTGCCATTTTTCCTCGGACTTATACAATTGTAGACATCTGTGCGCATAATTTATGGGGTCATCATCAATGAAACCAAACACTTCTGTATTGTCAAACATAGATTCGGCTGCAATAGTAGTCATTGCAGCAGGAGTTGCAGCTTTCATTGCATCAAAAACTTTACCTTTCTGTCCAGCACCGAATCTTAAAGGAGCTAACAGTAATCGGTATTTTTTAAGGGTTGTAACGGCATCTTGCGCATGGCCTTTAACTAAGAAACCTGATTGCTGATTATTTAATTGTAGGATTTTTTGATTTTGGTAAGCACCATAGATATGAAGCTCGACTTCGGGAGCTTTTATTCTTATTTCTGGCCATATTTCATTTTTCATAAAAAGAATAGCGTCATAATTGGGCTTATGCATCGAGTTTCCTATCATCACAAAGTGAGCTCTCTCTTTATATGGTACCGTATTGTAAAATTTAATTATTTCTTGATCACTAATTAGAAAAGGAAGGTGAAATAATTGACTACGATCAATTTGAAATGTGTTTTGTAGAATATCAAACTCTACTTTAGAAATAATTAAGCTGAGGTCACACCTAAGAATAGCAGCTATCTCACGCATGGCAGTCTCATTAAATAAGTCGACTTCTATATTTTTTTTAAGAGCCTCTTCTCTAGCCTTTCTCAAAAAATGTAAATCTTCAGTATCTAAAATATTCTTAGCGGCTGGCACATTTTCTCTTACTCGCCAGCCGTATTGCTCTTCTATCATAAATCGATCATAAAGAACTATGTCAGGTTGTAAACTCTTAACATAAAGATCAAAACTTGAGTCGTTTAAAGTAATGTATTGCTCTTTAACTTTTAACGCATCAAATTCTATTGAGTATGGGGACTTTGCGGCAGCACAAGCAAAATGAACTTCATATCCGTCATGTTGAAAGATTTTTAGTAATTGTAACATTCTAGAACCAGCTGCTGTTGTGGTAGGTTCTGGCCAATTATTTCCTATTACTAATAACTTTTTCATAAGACAAAACTATACTTATTGTTACACATTAAAAGTACTAATGTTCTTATTTTTAAAATGCAATAATGAACGTTTAAAAATTACATCGTGCCTAGGAACTAAAATTATGGAGCACATTTTGAATAGCTATCTCATATTGAGCAGCTTTAAAATGTTGTTAATCTTATTATGATAAATGCTCATAAAATCCGCTGTAAAATATTTACTTTAGCGTTTTAAAATTTAAATTCTTCCATGGGTAAAATAGTTGCAATAGCAAATCAAAAAGGTGGTGTAGGAAAAACAACAACAGCCGTGAATCTCGCTGCATGTCTAGGTGTTTTAGAGAAAAAAGTATTGCTTATAGATGCTGATCCACAAGCAAATGCAACTTCAGGATTAGGTCTTGATGTAGAGTCCATATCACAAGGAACCTATCAATTAATTGAAAACTCTGTAGATCCTAGAGAACTTATTTTATCCACCGACTCTCCTAACGTAGATATAATTCCAGCGCATATTGATCTTGTTGCGATAGAAATAGAACTTGTCGATAAAGACAATCGCGAGTATATGATGAAAGAAGCTTTAAAAGAGGTAAAAAACGATTACGATTATATCATTATCGATTGTGCTCCTTCTCTGGGCTTACTTACTCTTAATGCACTTACGGCTAGTAATTCTGTATTAATACCTATACAGTGTGAGTATTTTGCTTTAGAAGGACTAGGAAAACTATTGAATACCATTAAAAGCGTTCAAAAAATTCATAATACAGAACTGGATATAGAAGGATTACTACTTACCATGTACGATAGTAGGTTGCGCTTATCAAATCAGGTAGTAGAAGAAGTAAATCAACATTTTGAAGGACTAACTTTTAAGACAATCATTCAAAGAAATGTACGTTTAAGTGAGGCACCTTCTTACGGAGAAAGTATCATAAATTATGATGCATCAAGTAAAGGCTCAGAAAATTATTTGAGTCTGGCAAATGAACTTATACAGAAAAACGCTTAAGCATTATGGCCAAAGCAACAAAGAAACAAGCACTAGGTAGAGGATTATCAGCTTTATTAAAAGATCCTAGTAACGACATAAAATCTGCTGAGGATAAAAACGCTGATCAAATTGTAGGAAACGTTATCGATCTTCCTTTAAAGGATATTGATATGAATCCTTTTCAGCCTAGAACCAGTTTTAATGAAGAGCAATTAAGAGAACTTGCCTCTTCCATAAGCGAGTTAGGTGTGATACAACCTATTACAGTGCGTAAAAAAGGTTTTGGTAAATACGAGCTTGTTTCTGGAGAACGCAGGTGTCGTGCCTCAAAGTTATTAGGCATAGAGACCATTCCTGCTTACGTGCGCATTGCAAACGATCAAGAATCTCTAGAAATGGCACTGGTAGAAAACATCCAGCGTCAGGATCTAGATCCCATTGAAATTGCACTTTCTTATCAAAGATTAATTGAAGAAATAGACCTTACACAAGAGCAAATGAGCGATCGTGTAGGTAAATCTCGCAGTGCTATTGCAAATTATTTAAGGCTTCTAAAACTAGATCCTATTATTCAAACTGGAATGAGAGATGGTTTTATTTCTATGGGCCATGGTCGCGCATTGATCAATCTAGAAAGTCTAGAACAGCAACTAGATATTTATCAAAAGATTTTGGCAGATAACCTCTCTGTAAGAGAAACAGAGAAACTTGTAAAGGATTTAAAAGTAGGCACGCTTTCGCGAAAGCAAACTAAAAAGAATACTTTGCCAGAGAATATAGCCGAAAAAACAAACCATCTAAATTCTTTTCTAGATACTAAAGTTACCACAACGATGTCCAGTTCTGGAAAAGGAAAAATTACTATCAATTACGCTTCAAAAGCAGATTTTGAACGCATAGTAAAATTGATTAATGAATAAATTTTTATTCTACATATTTATTCTCCTAGGACTTCAAGGGATGTCACAAAATAATCCTGATACTACGGTTGATCTAAAAGATATCATAGTAGCTCAAGATAGTGTGACAAGGGTTTATGATGCTAATAGACCTTCAAAAGCTGCTTTTTACAGCGCTGTGGTTCCTGGATTAGGCCAGGCATACAACAAAAAATATTGGAAAATACCTCTAGCTCTAACTGCCGTAGGGATTCCTGTTTATGTTTATACGGTCAATGATAAAGAATATAACAGATTTAGAGATGCATTTAGAATAAGACTCGCAGGAGGCACTAATGATGAATTCTCTAATGAAGACGGCACACCCATCATAACAACCGCAGCTCTTGAACGTGCTCAAAGAACATCACAACGCAATAAAGAATTAAGTATTTTATTTACAGCAGGACTTTATGTCTTACAAATTATAGATGCAAATGTAGATGGACATCTTAGTCAGTTTAATGTAGACCGCAATTTGAGTGTGCTACCATATATAGATTACAATACCCTAGCCATAGGAAATACTTACGGCTTTAATTTAAGTTACACTTTTTAGAATGAAAATCGCACTATTAGGATACGGTAAGATGGGCAAAACAATAGAACGTATTGCTGAAGATCGTGGTCATACAATTATCGCTAGAATAGGTCGTAATGACTCTATTGAAGATAATATTAAAAACGCAGATGCGGTTATAGAATTTACTAGTCCTGAGAGTGTTTTGAAAAACCTTTTTAAAGTAATTCCATCAGGAATACCTTTAATTTGTGGAACCACTGGGTGGAATGATCATCTTAATGAGATTGAAAAATTAGTCGCTGATAATAATGGTAGTATGGTTCATGCTTCTAATTTTAGCCTAGGCGTGAACTTGTTTTTTGAATTAAATAAAAAACTAGCGCAAATGATGCAATCATTTCCTGAATATGAAGTGAGCATGCAAGAAATTCACCATACTGAGAAAAAAGATGCCCCTAGTGGGACAGCAATTACTTTATTTGAAGGGATTTCAGAAAAACTAAGTAAAGAAAACTGGCATTTAGGAATTCAATCAAACGATACGTCTATCGCAATTGAAGCGATTAGAGAAGAAGATGTAAAAGGAACACATAGTGTTACTTATAAAAATGAAATAGATAGTATAGAAATTATTCATAAAGCAAACACTAGAGATGGTTTTGCGTTAGGAAGCGTGATTGCTGCCGAATGGTTAATTGATAAAAAAGGAATTTATACCATGAAAGATGTTTTGGGGCTGTAACAATCCTTAAAACAATCTTACATACTATAAAATAGTTATATGAACTGGACAGAATGGTTGATTACATTTTTAGTAATCCAAATAATTCATGGATTAGGTACATGGAAAATGTATGTTGCTGCTGGATTTAAAGCATGGCAGGCATTTGTACCTGTACTAAACGCACTTACATTAATGAAAATTATGAATAGACCATGGTGGTGGACTATTCTTCTATTTTTACCAGTCGTTAACCTCATGATGTTTATCGTGATATGGGTAGACACATTACGATCTTTTGGTTATAACAAACCTAAGGATACATTTTTAGCAGTAATTACTCTAGGTTTCTACATTTATTTTATCAATTATACTCAACCTTTAAACCATATTAAAGATCGAAATCTGAGTCCTAGAACAGCCGCTGGAGAGTGGACTAACTCTATACTATTTGCTGTAATTGCTGCTACGATAGTGCATACTTATGTTATGCAGCCATTTATCATACCTACGTCTTCATTAGAAAAAACCTTGCTTACCGGTGACTTTTTATTTGTGAGTAAATTTCATTACGGTGCTAGGTTACCTATGACTCCTATTGCTGCTCCTATGGTGCACGACACCATTCCTGTAGCAGGAATAAAGAGTTATCTAGCACGACCACAGCTACCTTATATGCGTTTACCTGGATTTCAAAAAATTGAAAGAAACGACATCGTAGTTTTTAATTTCCCAGCAGACTCAACTAATACATATCCATATGACGATGGTAAATATTACTATAAGCCTATAGATAAAAAGTCAAATTATGTAAAAAGATGTGTTGCAATAGCAGGTGATAAAATGTCCATGAAGGATGGTGATATCTTTATCAATGGTGAATTACTTATTCTTCCTGAACGAGCAAAACCACAATTTATCTATGATGTAGTAGCTGTAGCTGCCCGTATAAACCTGATGGCAGATCGCGCTTACATGATAGAGAATTACGACATTACAGAAAATATTACTCAAGCTGATAGAGAAGTACCTAATGATTTGCAACTTACAGCTACTCAAGAAACAGTAGAACGTCTTAAAAATGATGGTATAATTTCCAGCTATAAAAGAAGAACCCTTGATGTAGGAACACCATTTAAGCAATGGAGAAGAGATTTTAAAGATCCTGAAACTGCCTACCTTAAACCTAACATGTTCCCTTACGACGGTAGAACAGGAAACAATAATGAAGACAGAGCAGAGTTTGTTATTCCAGCTAAGGGAATGACAGTAGACATAGATCAAACTAATATCGCCTACTTTGAAAGAATTATAGAGGTCTATGAAGGTAGTGAGATGAATATCTTTAACGACGTCACTTACAAAGGTAACGAGATATTCCTAAATGGTCAACCACTTACTTCTTATACGTTCAAACAAGATTATTACTGGCTCATGGGTGACAATCGTGGTAATAGTCTAGATAGTAGATTCTGGGGATACGTACCTTTTAACCATGTGGTAGGAAAGCCTGTATTTGTATGGATGAGCTATGATAGTAATAAATCATTCCCAAAAGGATTTAGGTTTGAAAGAATGTTTACTACTGTAAATGGATCGGGACAACCTACCTCTTATCTTGTATATTTTATCGTGCTGCTAGCAGGTTATTTTGTGGTAAGAAAAATTATGAAAAATAAAGCTAACAATAAGAAATCTTAAGACAGTTTTTCATGCAGGAACTTATCATACATCCATCATATTTTCCTGATGTTATTTCTTTGATCCATATTCATAAAGCAAATTCCATAACTTTTGAAGTACACGATAGCTATGTAAAACAAACCTACCGTAATCGTACTAATATAGCAGCGGCAAATGGTAAACTAACCCTTAACATACCTATCATCCATCAAAAAAAAGGTCATTCTGTACCATATCATTCTATAGAAATTGACCATACCCAAAGCTGGAAATCTAATCACTTAAAAAGTATAAAAAGTGCCTATTACAGTAGTCCTTACTTTGAATATTATCAAGATGATCTAGAACGACTATATGAAAGTATTCCTGAAACATTACTTATCTGGAATATAAAAACAACATATTTTTTACTAGAACATCTTCATATTACTAAGGAAATTGTAAAAACTGCGACATACAAGAACGATATGGTTGCAAAGCAATTGATCACTGCAAAAGGAACTCAACCCATCAAGTTAGATCCGTATATCCAGGTTTTTCAGGAAAAGCACGGTTTTTTACAACCACTTAGCGGTCTCGATCTACTGTTTAACTTAGGGCCAGCAGCTGGCAGTTATTTAAAAAGTCAATATTTAAAAATTTAAAATTCATGAGCAACAACTTTGCGCGTTTTACAGCTTTTTATAAAACAGCAAGTTTATGGTCAGGAAACCTTTTAGGATTGAAACAATTCTATCTTAAAAATTTTGACTTTAATCACCTAGACGAAGAAGAATTCATAGAGTTACCATCCATACCTCAAGGAACAGTTTTAGGTAAAAGAGCAGAGTATTTCTTCAAATTTTGTATAGAAGAGTCTAATAATTATGAACTCATACTTTCTAATGTTCAAATCTTTAAAAAGAAAGTTACTGTAGGCGAATTAGATTACATAGTTAAAAAAATACCTACTGGACATATTATTCATATTGAATTAGTTTATAAATTTTACATATACGATCCAGATGTTAAGTCTACCGAAAAAAATGTACTATTAAAAGAACTTAGTAAATATCGCGGTCCTAATGGTAGGGATAATTTGATTAGAAAAATTAAACATCTTAAGGATCATCAACTACCACTACTCTATTCTCAAGAAACAAAAGATATATTAGCCAGTCAATCAATTACTACAGAAAATATAAAACAACAAGTATGTTTTCTAGCCCATATATTTATCCCGCAGCATTTATGGAATCATGATTTTTCTTATATCAATAAGGCTTGTATAATGGGTTATTACTTTAAGCTTTCCGCTTTCGCGAAAGCGGAAACACAAAACACCTATTTCTTGCCAGAAAAATACGCGTGGAAGATGACACCATATGCAAGTTCTGTTTCTTACTCCTTTCATGAAGTCTTTGAACAGGTAAAAATGAGTCTAGAGAGAGGTTTTGCACCACTAGTCTGGATGCGACTAGACTCTGGCAAATTTGAACGATTCTTTGTTGTTAAATGATTTTGATTAATTTAATAAATTAATATTATCATATTATTAGCTTTAATGATTTGTGATTTTGTAAACATGATTTAACTCAATTTTCATTAAAATCTCAAGAATTCACTCTTATCTTTATCAAAAATAAACGCCATGAACAAGAAATTTGAAAGAAAGACAAAAAAACAACCACTAACTAGTTTTGGGGACACTAAAACTAAAAATAGAGATTTCAGCCTAGAAACTGAAACCATTAAAGACAAACAAGAAAAATCAAAATAAAGAATGAATTATTTGAACTTCGATTTAGAAAAAGCAAAAAATACGAGTAAAGAATTAAATATACTCCTTGCAGATTATCACCTATATTATCAAAAATTAAGAAACTACCACTGGAATATTGTAGGACATTCCTTTTTTGATCTTCATGTAAAATTTGAAGAAATGTATGATGATGCGATTATCAAAATAGATGAAATTGCTGAGCGTATATTAACATTAAGATATCAACCTACTTCTAATTACAGTGAATATCTAGAATTGTCAAACCTCAAAGAAACCAAATCAGAATTATCTGATAAAGAAATGGTTAACAATTTAATAAATGATCATGGAATCATTTTAACACAAATGACTAAAGTAGTTGAGACTGCTGACGAATGTGGTGATGAAGGTACTATTGATTTAATAGGAGCTTACATAAGAGAATTGGAAACTACATCATGGATGTTAGATGCATGGAGAATGAATACTGAGGACACTAGAAAGTCAGTGTAAATTAAACAAATGATTATCAAAAAAATCCCATTTCAAATAATTGAAATGGGATTTTTTAGGTTATAATCTAATGTCAATAATAAATTAATTTCTACGACGTCTATTATTATTGTTATTACCTCTACCACTTTTCTTAGAATATTGTTTTTTATTAGTAGTAGCTCTTGAACGATTAGTACTTGTGTTGCGATAAATAAGCGCCTTAGACTCGAGCAAATCTTCCTCCTTTGCAGCTAAGTTGATTTCTCCATCACTCAATTCAAATAAGTGCTTAAAAATCACTGAATCATCCACAGAATCCTTATTCCAGTTCAGGAATGATTTTTTCATGTGATTTGCAATAATATAAGCTAGTGCCTCTCGTTTCTCACCTTTCTCCCATCCTAAGGCTACATTGATCATTCCCTGTATGTTATTACCATAGAATCTGTAGCGAGGTCGTTTTTGTGGATATGCCATTTTTTTTGGCCTAGCTGCAAGTTCTTCTTGATCAGGAATAGGGTAAGGAGAATCTACGTCTAGATCAAAACCAGCAATTACAAATAATTGATCCCAAAGTTTATGTTGAAAATCTGCAACATCTCTTAAGTGCGGATTTAAGTTTCCCATGACACCTATAATTGCCGTTGCCATGCGGTTGCGCTCTTCCTTAGTTTCTAAGGTTTTACAATGCTCTACTAATTTTTGAATATGCCTTCCATATTCAGGTATTACCAGCTGGTTGCGCTCTGTATTATATTCTAATGATGATATCAAATTGAAATGTATTTCTTAATATGAAGAGCTGCAAAATACGCAAAATACTATAAATAAAACCTTAAAGAGATATAACTCCTTCAACTTTACTTACTTCTTTATATTTTGCAATTACAGCATCTGGATTTTTCATGTTAACAACTATAGAAACACTGGTATATGTTCCTTTACTAGATTGTTTTGTATTAATTACTGCACCTGTATTATCAAAAATATGTTCTATTTCTTTTATTTGGGAACCGCTTGATGGCACAATAAACTTGTATAAATATTTTGAAGGCCACAAACTAGTATCTAGAAGCTGGCTCTTCAACTTTGTATAAAATTCTTCTGATTTCTTTTTATCCATAACTATTATGCAAATATAATTAATGATACTATCGATTGCTATCCCTAGATTTAGTTATTTTGTAACCTTATGGAAAAAACACAAAGAATCTTAATTATAGGAGGTCCAGGTTCTGGAAAAACAAGCGTGCTTAAAACCATAGAACAAAACGGTTATAAAGTACATCATGAGATTTCTAGAGAGGTAACTGCCAAAGCACAAGAACAAGGTATAGAACAGCTTTTTCTTACAGATCCTTTTGCTTTTAGCAATCAACTCTTAAAAGGAAGAATACAACAGTTTCAAAATGCACAATCTGGTGTCAACTTTTATGATCGTGGGATTCCAGATGTACCAGCATATCATCTATTCACTGGTGATAAAATCCCTGATGACTTCATACAAGCATGTAAGGATTATCAATATGATCAAGTTTTCTTCTTACCTCCATGGGAACAGATTTATGAAAGCGATAACGAGCGGTATGAAAGCTATGAGCAGGCAGTGGTTCTAGGTGACATCTTACTTAATTTTTATAAAAAACTAGATTACGATCCTATAACAGTACCTAAGATGGATATCGATGGTCGTTATAATTTTATAAAAGAACATTTATCCTATTGATTGATAAATCACTACATATACTGAGAAATCGATTCGGTTATGAATCTTTTAGACCTTTACAACAAGAAATAATTCAAAATGTTCTTAAAGGTAAAGATACAGTTGCTTTATTACCTACTGGCGGTGGTAAATCTATTTGTTATCAAATCCCAGGAATTCAATTAGAGGGAATTTGCATCGTAATTTCTCCTTTAATAGCGCTTATTAAAGATCAAATCGATCAACTGAAAAATAGAGGTATTAAAGCGGTAGGCATTACCGGTGGAATATCTTATCGAGAACTTGATGATGTTCTCGATAATTGCGTGTATGGAAACTATGATTTTCTATATCTAAGTCCAGAACGATTAAAACAAGATCTAGTTCAAGAACGCCTGCTTAAAATGAATGTCAACTTAATAGCTATAGATGAAGCACATTGTATAAGTGAATGGGGACATGATTTTAGACCTGCATATCGTGAGATACATATTTTAAAAGAGCTCCATCCTAGAGTACCAGTGATAGCGGTTACTGCAACGGCAACAAAAGAAGTACAAGAAGATATCATTGCGGTGTTAGATCTTGATAAACCACAAACTTTTAAGTCCAGCTATGAGCGATCTAATATTCAATATCAAATCACCAATACTGCAGATAAACGACGAGCATTAAAAGACTTTTATGCATCTTATTCAGGTTCTAGTATAAGTTATGTGCGCAGTAGGAAAAATGCTGTAGAATACAGTCTGCTGTTACAACAGCAAGGTATTACTTCAGGATTCTATCATGGTGGTCTTACAAATAAATCTCGATTTAAAACTTCTAGTGCATGGCTTAACAATGAGATTCAGGTAATGGTTGCTACAAATGCCTTTGGAATGGGTATCGATAAACCTGACGTGCGCACAATTGTACATTTGCAATTACCAGATAGTATTGAAAGTTATTACCAAGAAACAGGAAGAGCTGGTAGAGATGGAAAATTAAGTACTGCTCAATTTATCTATAACCGTAATGATATACAACATGCTTATAATCAATTTGTAAAATCACAACCTACCGTCGATTACCTTAAATTCATTTACCGCAAACTATCTAATTTTTTAAGAATTCCTCTAGGAGAAGGAGAAAATGAAACACAACCTTTATCATTCTCTCAATTTTGTAAAACCTATGATCTTAATGGAATGCAAGCCTACAGTGCATTAAACGCCTTAGATCGTTTCAGTGTAATTCATCTAGCACAAGGTTTCCATAGACATTGTAGTATCCGCTTTCGCGAAAGCGGAACAAATATTATCAATTTTGTTAATAACCGTCCCGAAGTAAACGCCATTATTCAATCAATTTTACGCACTTACGGAAGTAGTAAAAACCAGATTTTACAAATAAACCCATCACTTATGGCAACGAGAAGCAATACTAGTGAGGACCTAGTTTTTGAAACTATTAAACTTTTAAAAGATAGAGAATTTATAGATGCTACGATCTCAAATACAGATTTACAGATAACTTATTTATCGCCTAGGGATGATGATCGTACTATAAATAGATTTTCTAAAGAATTAGAAAGACAAAATAAAATACGCCTAGATAAATTAAAATCCTTAATCCAATTAGTTACAAATACTGATACCTGTATCAATAGGATGATTTTATCATATTTCAATGAAGAAATAAAAGAGAATTGTAACCACTGTAGTAATTGTATAACAAGTCCTACTGATATGAATGCAATGCAGAAGGTTTTACACTTAATACAAAACGCACCTGTAAGCGTACAACAGATAATAAGTAAAACAAAGCTAACACAAGAAACAGTTGTAGAAACTGTGAAGAAGCTTTTAGAAAATAATCTCATTATCATAACAGATAATAATAAATATACCACACATGAATAAGTCATTAAGAATTATTTTTTTTGGTACACCTGAATTTGCCACTGGTGTTTTAAGAGAATTACAAGAATCGACACATAAAATTGTTGCTGTAGTTACCGCACCAGATAAGCCAGCTGGTAGAGGAAGAAAACTCAACGAAAGTGATGTTAAAAAATACGCAGTAGAAAATAATATCCCAGTTTTACAACCTGTTAATCTTAAATCAGATAGCTTTATAGAAGAACTCGCTTCTTTCAATGCAGATTTGCAAGTTATTGTTGCTTTTAGAATGTTGCCAAAATCTGTATGGAGCATGCCTCCTTTAGGAACATTTAATTTACATGCTAGTTTATTACCTCAGTATCGAGGCGCTGCTCCTATTAATTGGGCTATTATTAATCAAGAAACTAAAACTGGAGTCACAACATTTTTTATAGATGAAAAAATCGACACTGGTGCTATCATCGCAAATGAGGAAACAGCAATATTAGCCGATGAAAATGTAGGTAGTTTATACCATCGATTAATGATAATGGGAGCAAACTTATGTTTAAAAACCGTAAATCTTATAGCTCAAGGTGACGTACAAACAACGATCCAGAATGAAAGTAAGGATTTAAAAGCGGCACCTAAACTTAATAATGAAAATACGTTAATTGATTTTAATGAGACAGCAAGCAAAGTAGATGCGCTTATAAGAGGGCTTTATCCTTATCCAGTAGCAAAAGCTATTTTACAAGATGATGAAGAAAAAACAGTAAAAATTCATAAAGCCAAAGTTGTTCATAAAAAACATCAAATGCTACCTGGAAGTTTTGTGCTGGAAAATAACACCATGTTAATTGCTTGCAGGGAGAACATGATAGAGATTGAAGAGATACAATTACCTAATAAAAAACGCATGAAGATTAAAGACCTATTAAACGGATACAAGTTTAATCAGGATGCTAGATTTGGCAAGGCGTGAGAAGAAATCTCTTCAAAACGCATATAGTTATTAACAATTTGTTAGTTTTATGAACAAATGAAAGAGATTTAGCTTGTAATCCTTGTGTGGTCGCATAATCCGTATAAATTTGTTTCACGTTTTAGTTTAACCAACATTAATTTAAATTCAATTATGAACAAAACAGATTTAATCGAAGGAATGGCAGAGCATGCTGGCATTTCAAAAGCAGCAGCAAAAAAAGCATTAGAATCATTCTTAGGTAACGTAGAAGGATCTCTTAAAAAAGGTGACAGAGTATCTCTTGTAGGATTTGGATCTTTTTCAGGTTCGAAAAGAGCTGCACGTGAAGGTCGAAATCCACAAACAGGAAAAACTATCAAGAGTGCTGCAAAAAAAGTAGTGAAATGCAAAGCTGGTAGCGATTTACAAAAAGCAGTAAACTAATGCATTTTAGTTTCTAGTATTGAAAGATCCCTTCTTAAATAATTAAGAAGGGATTTTTTAATTTTAACCTTTCAATTATTAAGTAAGATGATTATTTATAATCCATATCTATTATAATTGTTTATTTTCCATAGAATTGTGAT
>CAZBCH010000136.1:0-10526 GCA_964490235.1 uncultured Flavobacteriaceae bacterium
CAAAAAATAAAAAGAATACGCCAGATCGTCTTGAACTTAAAAAATTCAATCCGGTTTTAAAGCGTATGACTGTTCATAAAGAAATTAAATAATTAAGACATGGCAAAGAAATCCATCGCATCCCTTCAAACGGGAAATGTAAGATTAACAAAGGCAATAAAAATGGTAAAGTCTCCTAAAACTGGAGCTTACACATTTGTAAGTGCTATTATGGCGCCAGATCAAGTAAACGACTTTTTGAATAAAAAATAAGTTGATTAATTAGAACGTAAAAAAACGTCTTGCTATACAGTAAGACGTTTTTTTGTGCTTTTAATTTACCTCACCTTTGATTTTACAGTGCTTATCTAGTCTAATTGAGACTTCAATTTGCCTTTCACACATAACATGGTCTTTATCAACTTTAACTTCCCTATTTTTGTATTTATTCTAATTGAACCATGAGTTTTTTCAAAAAAATATTTTCGAAAGAAAAAAAAGAAACCTTAGATAAAGGTTTAGAAAAGTCTAAAACTAGCTTTTTTGATAAGCTAGGTAAAGCCGTTGCGGGAAAATCTACCGTGGACGCAGATGTTCTTGATGATCTGGAAGATGTCCTAATTTCAAGTGATGTAGGTGTTGCAACAACAGTTAAAATAATTGACCGAATTGAAGAGCGTGTTGCTAGAGATAAATATCTAGGCACTTCAGAGCTTGATGCGATCTTGCGAGAAGAGATCGCAGGATTAATGAGTGAAGTAAATCATGGTGATGCTACTGATTTTACCATTCCAGAAACTGATGGCCCATACGTTATTATGATTGTAGGAGTGAATGGTGTAGGTAAAACAACAACCATAGGAAAGTTAGCACACCAATTTAAAAAGGCTGGTAAAAAAGTAGTTTTAGGTGCTGGTGATACTTTTAGAGCTGCAGCAGTAGATCAGTTGGATATCTGGGCAAATCGTGTAGGTGTAGAGATCGTTAAGCAAGCGATGGGAAGTGATCCAGCTAGTGTTGCTTTTGATACCTTACAAAGTGCCGTAGCTCAAAATGCAGATGTTGTACTTCTAGACACCGCAGGTAGATTGCATAATAAGATCAACTTGATGAATGAGTTGTCTAAGATCAAAAGAGTAATGCAAAAGGTTATTCCTAACGCACCACATGACGTGATGTTAGTTCTAGACGGTTCTACTGGACAAAACGCTTTTGAACAAGCAAAACAGTTTACCGCTACTACAGAAGTGAGCAGTCTTGCTGTAACAAAGTTAGATGGTACTGCAAAAGGCGGTGTAGTTATCGGTATTTCTGATCAGTTTCAAATTCCAGTAAGATATATAGGTGTAGGAGAAGGAATAGATGATTTACAAGTATTCAATAAGGTAGAATTTGTAGACAGTTTCTTTAACTAGAAATAATTCTAAATAAATTTAAACTCTCGTAGATAGTACATTATATCTACGAGAGTTTTATTTTTATGAAAATTTAATTCATGAAAAAATTATTATTTTTTTTACCGTTTTTATTTTTAGCATGTAAATCTTCAGATACCAGCGTTACGCCTGCATCTACCGATTTTAGAGAATTTAAGGTGCTCGATTCTCAATACTTAGAGAAAGATCAGATTTTTGGAAATTTGCTGGAAGAAGTAGTCCGCTTTCGCGAAAGCGATAACTTAAACAGCCTTATTCTAGAGCAAAGTATTCCAGAAATTCAGGAATCGATTGCAAGTGGGAAGTTGACCTATCGTGAACTAGCCTTATTTTATTTAAAAAGAATTTACACCTATGATAGAGAGAATCCTAAGTCACTAAATTCGGTAATTTCTATAAATCCTAAGGTATTGCAACAAGCTGATGAAGCTGATCGTAATCTAGCTTATTTAAAAGAACAAGGTGAGCAAATTCCTTTATATACTTTAAGAGGAATGCCTATTTTACTAAAGGATAATATCAATACTATAGATATGCCTACTACTGCAGGAGCGGCCGTTTTATTAGATAATAAAACAACTCCAGATGCCAAAATTGTTTCAAATTTAAAGCAGGATGGTGCTATTATATTAGGAAAAGCAAATTTAAGTGAATGGGCCTATTTCTTCTGTGGTGATTGCCCAAGTGGCTATAGCGCAGTAGGAGGACAAACATTGAATCCTTATGGAAGAAGAACTATCGACACTGGTGGATCGAGTAGTGGTAGTGGTGTTAGTGTTGCGGCAAATTTTGCGGTCGCTGCCATAGGTTCTGAGACTTCTGGATCTATATTATCTCCATCTTCTCAAAATAGTGTGGTAGGTTATAAACCATCTACAGGAACTTTTAGCGGGATAGGAATCGTACCTATTTCTAGCTATTTAGATACAGCAGGACCAATGACTAAGAATGTTATTGACAACGCCATCGTGAGCCGTGCTCTTGGTGCTCCTTATGAAGTGATCGATAGCTATGGAACAAATGACTTTAAAAGTGGTACGCTTGAAGGCGTTCGTTTTGGAGTATGGACATCATTCAAAGAAAATAAATTATATGCAAAGGCACTTTCTGATCTTGAGCAAGAAGGAGCAATTTTAATTGAGCTGGACAATACACGACCACAATTAAATGGTTTTTTAAAATTGTTGAATCTTGATATGAAAAATGATCTACCTGCATACTTTGCTGGGCAATCTGATGCAAAATATCGTGGTTGGGACGTTGAGAAAGTTATGGAATGGAATAAAAAAGACTCGTTAAAATCCATGCCTTATGGTCAGAAATTATTTCAAGGTATTGTAGATGAACCTTCACTTACTGAAGAAGAATTATGGGAGTTTAAAACAGCGATGACGGCAACAGCTCAAGAATACTTTGATAAGCTTATCAAGCAACATGATTTAAGTGGTTTTGTTTCTATAAATAATTACACAGCAGGAGCTGCAGCTGTAGCGTTCTTTCCTGCAATGACAGTTCCTATGGGTTATGACGAGTCTGGGCAGCCTTATGGTCTTACATTTATTGCTCCTAATGAAGAAGATAAATTGTTATTCACATGGGCTTATCTTTATGAGAAAATTAGTAAGCATCGAGTAATGCCAGAAGATTATAGAGACTAAAAAAGTCTAGAAATAATGTAATATTCAACCTTTGGAAGATCACAAACCACCTATATTAAATAGTAAAAACATTGCGTTAATTATAAAGATAATTGCTATCTACGCAGCATTTTATCTCTGTGTTATCATTGTTCAAATTTTCACAAACCCTATTTGGGAGAATCCGTTAGCACCTAAGAATGCATACTACCCTTTGTATTTTACAGCGTTAGTTCATTTAATTGTCCTAGCCATTAGTGGATGGAGTGTTTTAAAAAAGCGTTTTCACTGGGGAATTGCGTTAGTTTGTGCTGTTGTAGTAGCCTTATCGCGTTTTTACTACAATGAGATTGCAGAGTATATTTGGGGTCTAACCACCACAAGTTAATCAGAAATTACATTTGAATGAAAAAATTTTTTTTAGCCGTCTTTTTAATAACATCAACAGCAGTAATTGCTCAAGATTATAAACAAGAATCTATTGATTACCGTCAGAAGTTGTCTCAAGAATATAAATCTGGAGAAAATAATGTGCTCACCGCTAGGGAGAAAAAGAACTTCGGATACTTAAATTTTTACGATTTTGATCCAGAATTTGTGGTAGAAGCTCGATTTGAACCACTAGACAATACAGAAGAATTAAAGTTGGAAACTTCTACAACTCGCATTGCATCTTATGTAAAATATGGTTATTTGCATTTTACTTTAAAAGGTAAGAAATGTAAACTGCTCGTATTATCGAGTCCCAGTTTAAAAGACGATCCTGAATACTATAATTACTTATCGGTCTTCTTTACAGATGAAACTAATGGTGATGGATCTTACAAAAAAGGACGTTACATGGAATTAAGATCACCTTTAAGTGATAAGGTAGTACTTAACTTTAATAATACGTACAATCCGTATTGCGCTTACAGCGAGCGATTTTCTTGCGCTGTTCCTCCTAAAGAAAATCATTTACCATTGCCTGTAAAAGCTGGTGTGAAGAAAGGATTTAAGAGTTTTAAGAAGTTTTAGAATCTTTTATTTTTCAAACAAGCTTTTTGAAACCAACATGCCAAGTATTTTTCTTGGCATGTTTGGTTGCGTGTCTCGATATTGATATTGTTGAAAAAAACACATTTACTTAGATTCTAAGATCCCGATCAGATTGAGACAATGCCAACACGAATAGTTGGCATGTCAAATCTTAAATGGTTTTTATTTTGTTGATTTGAGACTTTTAAAAGTTTTAAAAGTAGAAATCATAACCTAGTCCTATTTGAAATTCTTCATAATCGGCTAGGTGTTTGTAGTTTCCAGTCACGGTAATTCTATTAATATAATAAGTTAAGCTAGCATTGAACTCGTTGAACTCTTGCCAATGGATAAAACTAGAACTAATCTTTAAATTACCCATTTCTCTTTTCATTCCTATGCCAAAACCGATGTCCTTACTTTTGAAAATACCATCATAGTTCATATAACCGGTAAATAAACTGAATTGTTGGTGTCTTGTAGCACTTCTTATTTGAAATTTTCTACTCAAACTTACTTTGTAACTGTGGTATTGAGAATAATCAAAATCTGCTGTTTCCACACCAGTTTTAATTGTGATAGAACTATAATCTTCAAAACTAATTATTTTTGATAAGCTAAATTTTAAATGTGAGTTTCCATTAAACCCATTACCATATCCTAAATCAAAATAATAAGTTTTGGGAAGAATATTGCCGTAATGTTTAAATTGAAATCCTAAAGTCTCATAATTATAACCGTGAATTAGTTGAACTTCATTTTCTCTACCTCTTCCAACAATGATATTACCGTAAAAAGTGTTGCTAATAGAAACATTAACAACCGTTTGGTCTCCTACTAGAATTTCTATAGGCTCACATAAAGCCGAAAATACTAAAATATCTTCTGAATTGGCCTCTATAGAATACTTACCATCAAAATCTGTGTAAGTAAAAAAACCTGTTCCTTTTATTGAAATTGTTGCTCCCATTAAAGGTTCACCATCAGCATCACTCACAGTTCCAGTAATGGTTCTTTGAGAAAAACAAAAACTGCTGACTAAAAAACTAAAAAGGACTAAAAATTGATTCATTAAAATTTGTTCGGAAATTTAAATTTAAGCAAAGTCGGGATCATTATATAACTAGAAGGAGTGAAAGTTTGTTTTCATTTAGTCTAATCACTTGAGTTGAATAGATTAAAGAATCGTAATAGAAATAAAACACTGCACCGATCTTTTCCGACCAAAGCTCGCTGCGGCTCGCTTTGCCCACAAGTGCATTCCTCTCGTTCCATGGACTACTCTCGTCGGATGCAAGAGCCAAGGAAAGGAGTTGTTATTTATAACTAAATAAACATATAATTTGATTTCGAAATTAAGTCCTATACCTAGAAACTGCTAAAACCTCACCATCACCATTCCTAGTTTCCACCACTTTAAAGTCTGTTTGATAAACAAGGTTCCAACTTATTTCTTGCTCTACAAAAGGCTGATCACTTATTAAATGAAGTGTTAATGAATTCTCTTTAAACTCTAACTGTATACTTATAGCCTGATTCAAATTGTTAGTAAATCGCAAGTCCTTATAGCCATACACTACGGTGGCATCACTTCCTAATGGAGTGTAACGAGTTTCTTCTGTGTAAATATCTATAGAATGATGGTGTCGCTCTTTGATGTCCAGACCAGCTTTGAGTGCTGCGATATATAACATTCCAGAAAGCTGACATAAACCACCGCCATAATCTTCTTGTAATTTCCCAGCGAGCAAGTTGCGGCCTTTTTTAAAACCATTTTTTGCAATAGGAGCAGGAACAGTATGCCAATAAGAAAAGTATTCGCTTGGCTTTATTATCAAATGCTCCATCGAAGCAAATGCCAACTTGATATTATGCACTTTGTTTGCAGCTCCTACGTTGTTTTTAATAGGTTGAGTAACGCTAATTTTATGATAAAACTTTGAAGTATCTCCTTTGTGAGTAGCTAGGTTTTTGTAATATCCAGACTGCTTATCACGACGAGCTCTTTTAAAGAGTTGCCATAGTAATTTTAATGACTTGGGAACGAGTTTGCGTATCATTTTTTCTCAAGAATTACCGCAATATAACTACTGTAAGACTTTAAAAGACTGCGACATAACAATTGATCGATTCCGTAAAACCATTTACGAGTTTTAACTGGGAATTTATGAATAGGTAGAAATAGAAAACCTTGAGAACACGTAATATTAAAAAGATTTGCTGCGAGTTCTTCTATATCAGTAAGATCCAGACTCGTTGCACCATGCCAGTTGGCTGCTTTGTAATGAATCAGTTTTCGCCTTTTTTGAGATGGGAAATCAAAAATCAATTGGCCACCAGGTTTTAGAATGCGATGCGATTCTTGGATGATTTCATGAATCACTTCCCTATCTAGATGCATCATTACATGAAAGGAATATACCTTTTCAAAAGATTCATTTGTATACCCAGTTGAAGTTCCGCTCGCAACTTTTAATTTTTTTTCGGGATACTTTTCTTTGGCAACTGCCAGCATTTTATCACTAGGATCGATACCGTGATGCGCATAATCCAGAAACCTACCAGTGCCACAACCTAAATCCAGATGGTTTTCTAGATGTTCCTTACCTATATAAGTGTCAAAAAACGCAATTTCTTGTCGGTGGATAAATTCACCGTAAGAATTGGCAAACCTAGACTCGTCATACTCTTGTGCGATTTTATCATAGTATAAAACGTTTTCATTTTTCTCCATCTTGGTAAGGTTCTTCATTGCAAACTTGCATTAAAGTTAGCTCATTTAGAGAAAGTAGTTTTAGTAAATAGATGGATAAGTGTTCCGCTTTCGCGAAAGCGAGATAAAAACCATCATTTTAACATCACTAAGTCGTAAATTTGCAGCCGCTTATGAGAACAAAAACAAGAAAAAAGAATAAGATCAACGTAATAACTTTAGGTTGTTCTAAGAATGTGTACGATAGTGAGGTGCTGATGGGCCAATTAAAGGCTAGTGGTAAGGACGTCGTGCATGAAGAAGAAGGTAATATCGTGGTGATTAATACTTGTGGCTTTATCGATAATGCCAAGGAAGAATCTGTGAATACGATTCTTGATTTTGTAGAGCGCAAACAAAACGGTGAGGTAGATCAGGTATTTGTTTCAGGCTGTTTATCTGAGCGATACAAGCCAGATCTTCAAAAAGAAATTCCAGATGTAGATCAGTATTTTGGAACGACAGAATTACCTTCATTACTAAAAGCTTTGGGAGCCGACTACAAGCACGAGCTGATAGGTGAGCGAGTAACGACAACACCAAAGAACTATGCGTATTTTAAAATCGCCGAAGGTTGTGATAGGCCATGTTCTTTTTGTGCGATTCCATTAATGCGTGGTGGACATAAAAGCACACCTATTGAGCATTTAGTTATAGAAGCTGAAAAGCTGGCAGCAAATGGCGTGAAAGAATTGATTCTTATCGCACAAGATTTGACATATTACGGTCTTGATTTATATAAAGAGCGCAGGTTAGCTCACTTACTACGTGAATTAGTTAAAGTGGAAGGAATTGAATGGATCAGGTTGCATTATGCGTTCCCGACTGGTTTCCCGCTGGATGTTCTGGAGGTGATGAAAACAGAGCCTAAGGTTTGTAATTATCTAGATATTCCATTACAGCATATTTCTACACCAGTATTGAAGTCTATGCGTCGTGGAACTACTTTTGAAAAGACTAATGCGCTGCTAGAAAAATTTAGAACACTTGTTCCTGAAATGGCGATACGTACGACTTTGATCGTAGGTTATCCTGGTGAGACTGAGGAAGATTTTGAGATCTTAAAACAATGGGTAAAAGACCAGCGTTTTGAGCGTATGGGTTGTTTCACTTATTCACATGAAGAAAATACACATGCTTACAAGCTAGAAGATGATGTTCCTGCAGATGTAAAGCAAGAACGTGCTAATGAGATCATGGAAATTCAATCGCAAATCTCATGGGAATTAAATCAGCAGAAGATAGGTCAAGAATTTAGAGTCATGATCGATCGCAAGCGTGGTAATTACTTTGTAGGCCGTACAGAATTTGATAGTCCAGATGTAGATAATGAAGTCCTGATTAATGCAGAGCAACATTATTTATCAGTAGGTTCTTTTGTTAATGTAAAAATTACAGAGGCAGAAGATTTTGATCTTTTTGCTGTTCCTGTTGAGGCGTAGATTTCTATATTGGAACTGAATATACACCATTAAAAAGGGGCGGAAGTAATTCTGCCCCTTTTAATCTTTATGATATTTTTAAATTCTAATTCGCTGCAATTTGCTCGCTCAACTCCAGCCATTCCATTTCTAGGTCTTCTAGTTGTGATTTTGTTTTTTCTAATTGTATAGCGTTTTCTGTCATTTGATCAGGATGAATCTCTGGATCAAGAAAACTGTCTTGTAGTTTCTTTTTAGTTTCTTCTAATTGCTTGATTTTATTCTCTAATCTAGAAAGCGCTTTTTGTTGTTCTCTTGTAGGTCCAGAAGTAGAAGTTGCTGGTTTTACCACTTCCTCTTTCACAGGTTCTGGTTTTGATTTTTCAGCTTCTTTGTCCAACGCAATGTCTGTATTACCGACATAGGCTCTAAAGTCGCTGTAATTACCAGGAAAGTCTGTGATGTTACCAGATTGATTAAAGACAAATAAATGATCTACAATCTTATCCATAAAATACCTGTCGTGACTTACTACTATAATACAACCAGGGAAATCCATTAAGAAATTCTCTAAGACATTTAGGGTAGGAATGTCTAGATCGTTAGTAGGTTCATCAAGAATCAAGAAATTAGGATTTTGAATTAGGACAGTACACAAATACAGTCGTTTCTTTTCTCCACCGCTCAACTTCTCTACAAAGTCGTGTTTCTTTTTATTGTCAAAAAGGAATCGCTCCAGTAGCTGACTTGCACTTATAATCTTTCCTTTATTAAGAGGAATGTATTCACCATACTGTTTTACCACATCGATGACTTTCATTCCAGGTTTTGCCTCAATACCACCTTGTGTATAATAACCCATTTTTACCGTTTCACCTACTACTACTTTACCAGTATCAGGTTCTAATCCACCGGTAACCATGTTTAAGAAAGTAGACTTTCCTGTACCGTTTTTACCTATGATTCCTAATCGTTCACCTCTCAAGAAATTATAGGAGAAATCGCTGATCAAATGCTTGTCTCCGAATGATTTACTTATTTTGTGTAGCTCAACCACTTTGGTTCCTAGACGCTCCATGTTGATCTCTAATTCTACCTGATGATCTTTACGACGGTTGTGCGCTGCTTCTTTAATCGCATAGAAATCATCTATACGCGATTTTGATTTGGTACGTCTTGCCTTAGGCTGGCGTCGCATCCAGGTCAATTCCTTTTTATAAAGTTGCTGTGCTTTTTCTTGATTAGTTTGTTCTATCTCCATACGTTCTTGCTTTTTCTCGACGTAATAGGAGTAGTTTCCTTTGTAAGTATAAAGTTGACCTTGATCTAGTTCTATAATCTCGTTGCAAACACGATCAAGAAAATAACGGTCGTGTGTCACCATAAGAATGGTGTAATCTTCTTGTTTAAAATAAGCTTCTAGCCACTCGATCATTTCTAGATCTAGATGGTTAGTAGGCTCATCCATAATCAATAGTTGTGGATCAGATAGAAGTGCCATTGCCATTGCGATACGTTTCTTTTGTCCACCGCTTAATTTTCCTACTTTTTGAGATAGATCGTCCAGTTTAAGTTTAGATAGAATCTGTCGGTATTTGGTCTCAAAATCCCATGCGTTTGCGGCATCCATGGCGTCCAGCGCCTTTTGCATCATCTCAGCATCGTCTGGATTTGCCATCGAGTGCTCATAGTCTGCAATGATCTTCATGGTAGGAACGTCACTATCCAGAATCACTTCCTCTATGGTCATTTCTGGATTAAGGTTAGGCTCTTGAGCAAGGAAAGCCATTCTTAGATCGGTACGGTAAGCAACGTTACCGCTATCAGGTTCTTCTTGTTTGGTAATAATATTAAGCAACGACGATTTACCGTAACCGTTTTTTGCTACAAAACCTATTTTCTGTCCTTGATTGATACCTATGGATAAGTCTTTAAAAAGCACTTTATCTGCAAAGGCTCTAGTTACGTTTTCTACGGTTATGTAATTCATTGTTGCACTGCTTAATTAGAGTTTGCAATATTACGGCGTTAAGGTGTTAGATTAGTACGGTCATCCCAGAAAATTTGGTATTTCATAAGCGGTTTGAAATCGAATAACTTTTCACAAATTTATCTGAGATCTGCTGGTTCACACTCTTGGCTCAGATGAATACCGCTTTCGCGAAAGCGAGATTAAAATAAAAATATCAGTACAAATAAGGTCATCGCTAGCAACTATCTTTTCTAGGTTGATTACATTTGTTTTCTCAATTATAAATTATGGTTCATCAAGATTTAGTGTATC
>CAZBCH010000137.1:0-7137 GCA_964490235.1 uncultured Flavobacteriaceae bacterium
TTGTTTCTTTCTTAGCTAGTAAAGATGCGTCATTCATCACTGCAGAGACAATCCAGATAGGTGGTGGACAGGCATTAGGTATCTAATTTAATATTCATAATAAAATGAGTAAACTTAAAAATAAAGTTGCTGTTGTAACAGGTGGAGCGCGAGATATAGGTCGTTCTATCTCTTTACAACTCGCTGCCGAAGGTGCTAAAGTGGTTATTAATTATAACAGTAGTGCCAGTAAAGCAGAGGAAACAAAAAAAATGATTGAAGACGCCGGTGGATCATGTACAATTGTACAAGCTGATTTAACTAAAATGACAGGTGTTCAAAAACTTAAAGATGCAACTGTTGCTGCTTACGGTAGTGAGGTTCATGTTTTAGTGAACAATACCGGTGGACTGGTAGCTAGAAAGAAAACAGAAGAAGTAGATGAAGAATTCTTTGATCTATTAGTAGATCTTAATTATAAATCTACCTTTTTTGTTACCCAAGCTATAAGACCTTTGATGGGCGATGGTGGTTCTATCATTAATTTATCTTCGCTAGCAGGTCGTGATGGTGGTGGTGGTGGTGCCACTCTTTATGCTGCTGCAAAAGGAGCTATTATGACTCTTACTAGAGGTTGGGCAAAAGAATTTGGTCCAGATGGTATACGTGTTAATGCAGTTGCGCCAGGTATGATTGCAACAAAGTTTCATGATGACTTCACACCAGATGAGGTACGTACTAAGGTTGCTGGAATGGCGCCATTACGTCGTCAGGGATATGCAGAAGATGTTGCAGATCTAGTCGTTTATCTTGCCACTGATAAGAGTGCCTATATAACTGGTACTAATATTGATATTAATGGTGGACTAGCATTTAGTTAGTCATTGAATTAGTCAAAAATTCAAAACAAAAAAAACCTGATAGTTATATCAGGTTTTTTTTATGCCTACTGGTTACTATTCTTAGTAAACCAATTTTAATGCGATGTTCTCAACCACCTTAATCTCACCAGAGTTGGTAATGGTATTGTTAATAGGCTCTTGACCTTTTGCACCCCATAGTACCGCAGTGAGCTTTGTTTTATTATTTGTGAATAGATTGTCTTTCATTGTGACGTTAATAATACCACGAGTATTGATTAAAATCTCATCTTTATCCTCTTTACCACAATTTTTAAATACATTATTACTTAATGTTAGAACTCCACCTATAGTTGATTCATCATATCCACCACGATAAAAGTCAATCACCTCATTAGAGATGTTATCAAAGGTAGAATTAGTAACCGTTAAGAATTCTACGTTATAATCTCCTTTATCATCAGTTTCTTTATCCAGCAAGAAACCATTTTTGCAGTTATTAAATTGTGAATCGCTTATGGTGATTTCATCTGCAAATGAGCTTTTAGAGGCGTCTAGTACAGATTTAAAGTTAGATATGTTTACATGATTTAAATGTATTCCATAAGCCATGGACATATTTTCATCTAGCGTATTAAATAGATCTTGTTCTGGTGTACCTATAATGTTTAGATTTTCTAAGTGTAAAATACCTTTGGGATACATCAAGAATCCAGTCTTAAGAGCGTCAAATTGTATGGTTACCTTTTGCTCTTTACTGGTAATGGTCAGTTCCTTAGATAAATTTATAGTTTTATCAATAAGATAGTTACCATCTTCTAATAGGATGACATCTTCAGAATTTGCTTTATCAATAGCAGCTAGTAATTCGCTAGAGTTAGACACTTTGTGGGTTTTAATATCTTGATTTCCCTGTCTTGCCGTAAACCATTCTGGACCATAATTACTCGTTTTCAATTGCACAGGTTCTTTTTGAAGAGGTGGAATAATCGCTCCTATATAATTTTGATCTTGATTTCTGTTTTCACCTAATGCATCGGTATCTATGGTGTTGAAGTTAAATCCGTTGTACAACTCTTTATTATAATTTGTAGGAGTATAGTAGATCTCATATGCTGGTTTTAAGTCCGCTTTCGCGAAAGCGAAATAATCCAAATCTGTCGTCTCATTATCAAAGGCAGTGGTCCATAGATTACTCTTGAATTTTACACCGTCAATTTTATCATAAGCCTTGATAGGGTACGAGGTAGCCGACTGGTTGTAAACAAAATTGTTTGCAAAGATGACTCTTTTAGGCCTTGCAGATCTAATTTCTGATGGCGGTAGCACGTCTGCCTGATCTAAGTTTACGCCTACAGAAAAGTGAATAGGTTGCTCGCAATTGATCCAGCTGTTATGAGCAATCACAGCATCTGTAACCTGATTATAACGGTTTAAAGGAGATTTAGGGATACCGTTCATTATAGCAAGCGCGGCACGAAATTCCTGACCTTTCAATCCATAGAAATAATTATTTGTTATCCAGTGGCCAGTGTTAATTACTCTTATACCGCCCACATAAGGATTATCATTTGCAATGAACAGATTACCACTGATAGTGGCATAGTTACCGTGTCGTGTTACTACAGAACCTTCACTTTCTAAAAATACGTTGTTACTGAAGTTGTTGAAATTAGATTTGCTAGATATGATTTCAACCTCGCCATTACACTTTTCAAATAAGTTATTAGTCACTTGAGTGTATGATGGTGTCATAGAGGTTGTACTAGCTCCTAATTGCATAGTCTCTGCCTTAGGTCCACCTTTTCTAGGTCGTGGACCGAAATGGTTGTCGTGAATTTTATGATAATTGTTAATATGTCTATTATCATTTAAATAAACTTTTACAGTCGGACCTTCATTGGATTTTCCAGTGATATAAGAATGGTCTAGCTCGTTATGCTGTCCATAAAATTCTACCCAATGATCTTTTCTGTGTCTATCTAGCTGTGTATATTCTTCTATTACGGTACCTGTAACGCGGCAGTTGTATGCTATAGAATCTGGACTATTGCGGAATATGATAACCGCTTCATCTGGTGTGTAACCATTCTTAAAATATAAATCTTTGACAATTAAGTGTTCTCCACTTATTTTTAAAACAGATTCACCTTCTAGCGTTACTTTTCCTGGCGTTTCTGCTCTCAAGGTGATAGGTTGTTTTTCAGTTCCTGTAGCATGAAATTTTATTTGAATATCCTTCCAGATACCATTCTTCATAATGATTACATCTGCAGGTTTAGAATTAATAATCGCCTCTTGTAGTTCATTGATGTTTGAGACCATTATAGAAGCATTATCATCTTGATTTTTACAACCAAATATCGCTAAGGCAAAAATGATTAAAATTATTTTTTTCATAAAAGTATTTAAGATCATGAAGATATAAAGTAAAACACTTTAGCGAGGTGTAGTTAAGTACTTAATCAAGTAGAAAATTGTACTAAATACCCATCAACAGGCAAATGATTAAGGCTATTTACCATTATTAAGAATTGTTTCTAAAAAGGTGTATCGTTTTAGTTCCGCTTTCGCGAAAGCGAGAATACTAAAAATGAATGCCACAAATCTTTCTGTGTGTTCTTAAAAACTACATCTCTCAATTAGTCATTGCTCAAGTAGATAAAGTAGATCATTTATTTTATTATGACAGCTATAACATTCTAAAAAATTCTTATAACGAGCATTAGAGTTTGTGAAATGACATGCCTTGCAAACAGAATGGGCATGCTCCATGGTAAAAGTGCGCTGCGTTGAGCTGCACGTAATAATTTTTAAATGAACTTACCTAACCGTATGATAATATAAACCTTCAATAAATAATCTGATAGCATCTATAGTGATATATTTACTACTGTAACCTAGGTTACCTAAGAGATGGAATAACCTGTTTAAATTTGAGTAAATTTTCAATAGAATGCTTAAAAGAACGTATTTGTATAGTTTGTTATTTTTGAAATGCCCACAATGCAGGCAAGGTGAGTTTCTAGATGCCAATCCGTATAACTTCAAAAAAATGAATCACGTTAAAGATAATTGTCCTAAGTGTGGTTTAAAATATTCTATTGAACCTAGTTTTTATACAGGTTCTATGTACGTTTCTTATGCCGTAGGTATAGCTTTTGCAGTTGCGGTTTATGTGATATTATTAATCTTAGGTCTAGCAGGCGATCCATTAACTATTTTTATAAGTATAGTTGTGGTGCTCGCGTTGACTTTCCCTTACATAGGTGCGGTATCAAAATCTATTTGGGCACATTTATTTTTTAAATTTGATAAAAGTATTGCTCAACAAGTAAAAAATGAAGCAAAATGATACAGGAGCTCAATCGCAGTTATGGTAACGTTTTTGAAGGAGCGCTAATTGATGAAATCCTTCAAGTAGGCACCTATAAAGAGGTGCCAGCAGGTTTTACACTCATGGAGATAGGCTCTTACGTTAAAGGGATGCCATTACTAATATCTGGTGCTATAAAAGTATTAAGAGATGATAAAAATGGTGATGAACTATTACTTTATTATCTCGAGAAAGGTGAAACATGCTCCATGACCATGACATGCTGCATGGGACAAACTAAAAGTGAGATACGAGCAATTGCAGAAACTGATACAAAGCTTATTATGATTCCTATTCAAAAAATGGAATTATGGACTTCAAAATACAAGTCTTGGAGAAATTTTGTTTTTGAAAGCTATCATATTAGACTTAATGAAATGATTCATACTATAGATAGTATTGCGTTTAATAATCTAGACGAGCGATTGCTGGACTATCTAAGAGAAAAAACAAGAATTAATAAAACTAATATTATTCAAAATACGCATCAAGATATCGCTTATGAACTACACAGCTCACGCGTGGTAATTTCTAGATTACTCAAGAAATTAGAAAATAAAGGCTTCATAGAATTACATAGAAATTCCATAGAAATTTTAAATTTAGACTAGCTATGTAACTTAGGTTACTTCTAAACTAGTAATACCAGCATACCTTCGTTTTAAACATTATAGCTTTAAAATGGAATTATTAGAAATACTAGGATACTTCAGTGCATTAATTATAGGGATCTCATTAGGGTTAATAGGTGGTGGCGGCTCTATTCTCGCAGTTCCAGTATTAGCTTATCTATTTTCTGTAAATGAAAAAATAGCCACAGCATATTCTTTATTTATTGTAGGTGCAAGTGCATTAGTCGGTGGACTTAAGCAACATTTAAAAGGTTACGTAGACTGGCGTACTGCTGTAGTATTTGGTATTCCGGCAATAATAGGTGTAAGTGTTGTAAGGCGTTTTGTAGTTCCTGCATTACCTGAAGTATTGTTTACCATAGATGATTTTGAATTTACTCGTAGGATGGGAATGTTTGGTTTATTTGCCATTCTTATGATTCCTGCTGCATTTTCTATGCTTAAAACTCGCAAGGATACAAATCAAAAAGGCGATAGAAAAGTAAAATATAATTATCCATTAATTATAGGTGAAGGTTTGCTCGTAGGTGGAATTACAGGAATGATAGGCGCAGGTGGCGGCTTCTTAATTATCCCTGCATTGGTCATTTTAGCAAATGTAGAAATGAAAGTTGCAGTAGGAACTTCACTAATTATTATTGCTTTTAAGTCCTTATTAGGTTTCTTTTTAGGAGATGCACTAACCATGGAAATAGACTGGTTGTTTTTAACCGTTTTCACTTCGATTTCTTTTGCAGGTATATTTATAGGAAGCTATTTAAGCAACTTTATAGATGGCAAAAAACTTAAAAAAGGTTTTGGTTACTTCATATTTGTAATGGCCATCTTTATTTTCTACATGGAGTTCTTTGTAAAATAATCTTACACATAAGAATCTATTTGGCCTTCTAAAGAAGGCTTTTTTTTATGAAATTTCTTCATAAACTTGACAAAAGTCATCGGCCATTAAAAACTTTCTCTAATGTAACTTAAGTAACGTATAAATATCTGATTACTAAATACTTTTAAGGTGTTAATTTAAAAATCTTATCACAATGAAAGTAGAACAAATTTATACAGGATGCATTGCCCATGCGGCATATTATATTGAGAGTAATGGTGAAGCTGCCGTGTTTGATCCATTAAGAGAAGTACAACCTTATATAGATCGTGCAACTAAAGATAATGCCCAAATTAAATACGTTTTTGAGACACATTTTCACGCAGATTTTGTGAGTGGTCACTTAGATCTTCAGAAAAAAGCAGGTTCAGAAATTGTATTTGGTCCAGGTGCAAAACCAGCTTATGAAGCTACTACTGCAGTAGATGGTCAAATTTTTAATGTAGGTGATTATAAAATCAAAGTAATTCATACGCCAGGTCATACCATGGAAAGTACAACTTACCTTCTCATTGATGAAAACGATAAAGAACACGGTATCATTACAGGAGATACTCTATTTATAGGAGATGTAGGTCGCCCTGATTTAGCACAACACGTAGTTTCTGAACTTACTGAAGAAAAACTTGCGGGACATCTATACGACTCACTGCGCAATAAGATCTTACCCTTAAGTGATGACCTGATCGTTTACCCTAATCACGGAGCAGGAAGTGCTTGTGGTAAAATGATGAGTAAAGAAACCACTGATACCTTAGGCAATCAGAAAAAGTACAACTATGCACTTCAAGATATGACCAAAGAAGAATTTATTAAAGCCCTATTAACTGGTCTTACTGCGCCACCTGGTTATTTTCCTCAAAATGTCTTGATGAATATTAAAGGCTATGAAAGTCTAGATTCCATAATGGAAAGAGCGACCAAAGCCTTATCGCCAGACGAGTTTGAACTATTAGCAAATGAGACAGGTGCACTTATGTTAGACACAAGAAATGCAGATGAATTTGCCCATGCTTATATCCCAAACAGTATTAATATAGGACTGGATGGAAATTTTGCACAATGGGTAGGAGAAATGATTCCAGATGTTAAACAACAAATTCTTCTAATTACAGAACCTGGTAAGGAAGAAGAATCTATTACAAGACTATCTCGTGTAGGTTATGACCACACTATAGGATACTTAAAGGATGGATTTAAGATCTGGTCGCAAAGCGGTAAAGATATCGAGTCTATTAAACGTATAACAGCACAAGACCTTGCGCAGCAATATAATAACAAACCACTAGTATTTGACGTGCGCAAAGCAAGTGAGTACGACTCAGAGCACATAGTAGATGCTATCAATGTACCACTTAATGAGATCAATCAGCATCTTGCACAGTTTCCTAAGGAAACGCCATTTGTAAT
>CAZBCH010000138.1:0-5683 GCA_964490235.1 uncultured Flavobacteriaceae bacterium
TTACAATGTTGACACATGATAGGCTGGAAAGCCACTTGAGGATTATCTGCAGGATTCTCTAATTCTCCAAAACCTCCTAAAGAACCATTATCACCAAACAGTCCATCAAAACCGTCTTTTTTAGCTTCATCAGCTTCAAAACTATCTTCAGAAGAATAATATCTATCGATACGCAACCAGTGCATATCACGAGATTTTCTAACTTCCCTTTTACCAACTACAGGCACGTTATTCTCAGCATGACAAGCTACAACGCAAGCACCACAACCAGTACAAGCATTAAGATCTATAGACATGTTAAAATGATGACCTACCGACCTGTCAAAACTATCCCACAAATCAACGTCCGGAGAAGTCACTGGAGTTTCAATGTGATTTAAAGAAACTTCTGGAACCGGATTGAACTTATCCTTATCACCGCTTCTATAAGTTGCCAAATCTGTTTCACGAATAATATCGCGACCCATCATTGTGTTTTGTAACTGGGTACATGCAAACTCATGATTCCCACCAGCATCTTTTACAGAAACCGATTGTATAGAAATACCATTTTTATAAAATGGATATGCGTTTACACCAGTCTGCATCTCTTCTTGTATAGCAGCGGTCTGACCGTATCCTAATGCGATACCTATGGTACCTACAGCCTGACCTGGCTGTATTAAAGCAGGTAACTTGCGTTCGATGCCATCCATTGACACTACAACGTAAGAACCATCTAACGCACCATTTGCCACATTTTCATTAACTACACCTAAAGACTCAGCATCAGTTTGAGAAATAGTTACATAATTATCCCATGTAGTTCTAGTGATCGGATCAGGCAACTCTTGTAACCAAGGGTTATTTGCCATAGTTCCATCTCCTAGTCCAGATTTAGTGTATAATGTAAGCTCAAAACCTGAAGGCTTTTTAGCTGTAGCCATTGCGTTTAAAGCAGCAGCATTACTTTGTGACTGAACATCAGTACCTAAAACCATTTCTTCTATAGAAGAAGATTGGTAAAAACCATCTTGTAGTGATTTATTCCATGAAGCACCAGCTAAAGAAGCTGTTTCCTTAAGAAAGTCTTTATATGTCTGAGAACTACCAGACCACATTAACAATGTATCTTGTAATTGACGTGTTTTGAAAATAGGACGAATTGTAGGCTGTGTTAAATAGATATGGCCCTTTTTGATTTCGGTGTCGCCCCATGATTCTAAATAATGAGGTGTAATAGCAACAAAATCACACTTACTAGCTGTCGCATTTAACGAGCTGGCAAAAGAGACCTTTAAAGCAACTTTTTGTAACGCTTTCGCGAAAGCGTCACTATTACTATAACTATATAATGGATCTACACCAGCAATAAAAATAGCACCTACACTACCATTATTCATATTGCTTATAAGCCTATCAAAACTAGCACGATTCCCTTGACGAGTTAAAATCGGCTCTGAAGTATCAATTATTGAAGATGATAAAGCTTCGTTGATAGCAAGTGTCAATTGTTGCGCCCCTTGATCAGGTATACCGCAAAGCAACACACCATTAGAACCAGCTCTTTTTAAACTGATTGCCGTTTGCTCAACAGACTTAGCTACCTTATCAGATAGCTTAACATTTGCAGAACCACCAACTATTTTGCTATATAAAGCAGCAAGAATATGCTTTTGCTCTGTAGGAGTTACTGGATACCTCTTATCTGCATTTGCTCCAGACAAAGTCATGTTAGACTCATACTGAACATGGTGAGACATCTTGCCATTTTTAGGAACTCTAGAAGAGGAGTATCCTTTATCAAATCCACCACCTTGCCAGTCTCCCACAAAATCCGCACCTATACTTACAATAGTTTCAGCATTTGTAAAATCGTAATCAGCAAGACCTCTTACTCCATATTTTGCTTCAAAAGCATTTAGAGAAGCATCTTCACTAACTGTATCGTACGTTACTACACGAACGTTAGTATATTTTTGCTTTAATTGTTCTACAATTTTATTAAAAGAAGGACTAGCATAAGTCTGAGTTAATAATACCAACTCCTTACCATTAAGCTTAGCTAATTGCGACGCAACTTGTTTGTCTAATTCTTCCCATGTAGATTCCTCACCTTTTACTAAAGGCGCCTTTAAACGATTATTATCATATAAAGACAACACAGATGCATGAGCACGAGCATTTGCATTACCTCTAAAAGCTGCATCTCTATTACTCTCTATTTTGATAGGTCGACCTTCTCTCGTCTTAACTAAGACACTAGCATAGTCATAACCATTTGCAATAGTAGTTGCATAATAGTTAGCCATACCAGGTATGATCTGCTCTGGTTGATTCACATAAGGAACCGAATAAATAACTGGCCCTTCACACGCTGCAAGTGATGCTGCAGCAGTACTAAAACCAACATATTTAAGAAAATCTCTACGAGTGGTATTCGACTCCTCCATCGCTTGATCATTCCCTAAAAACTCATCTGTAGGAATAGAGCTAACAAACTCATTATGCTCAAGATCTTTAACGATCTGATTGCTATCATCTAGCTGAGCAGTGCTTTTCCAGTATTTCTTAGTAGTAGCCATAAATCTCTAAAACTATTTTATTAGTAGTGGCATTTACCACATTCAAGTCCTCCTAAATCTGCAATAGTCAATTGACGACCACCGCGAGCTTCAGAAAGTTCTTTATGAATTTGTTCGTAATAACCATTGCCCTGAAGATCTACATTAGTCTCACGGTGACAATTTATACACCAGCCCATAGTTAATGGAGAATATTGATACATGATTTCCATTTCCTCTACAGGACCATGACAAGTCTGACATGCAATATTACCTGCAGTAACGTGCTGCGCATGATTAAAGTAAGCCAAATCTGGTAAATTGTGAATACGAACCCATCTCACTGGCTTTTCCTCACCAACAAATTTTTGCTCGTCACTATCCCAACCAGTTGCAGCATATAATTTTTGAATTTCTTTATTATAGTCAATACCATACTCTTCCATACCTTCTTGATATGTAGACTCAGCTACTTCACCAATGGATTTATGACAATTCATACAAACGTTTAAGGAAGGTATTCCTGAATGCTTAGACTCTCTTGCACTAGAGTGACAATATTTACAATCTATTTGACTAGTACCAGCATGTATTCTATGTGAATAATGAATAGGTTGTATAGGGGCATAACCTTGATCAACACCTACACTCATCAACGCACCGTAAGCAAAGTAAGCACTAGCTAGCAGTAAAAATATTGCCGAAACCAAGACTAAAAATTGATTTTGAACAAAAGCTTTCCAAATAGGAGTGCGTTCTTCTTTTGTTTCAAATTCAGTTTGGATTCCATTTGCTTCAGCAAACCTCTTCAACGTTTTATTTACAACCACTAACAACACTACTAACAAAAGCAACACAATAGCTAATGCTCCAAGAATTATATTATTAGTCATGGTATTATCACCAACACCTGAAACAGCAGCACCTTCACCACCAGCATCAGCCGCTACTGGAGTAGGTTTTTCTGTGTCAGTATAAGCCAGAATATTATCAATATCAACATTACTTAACTGCTCAAAAGAGTTCATGTTTTGCTGACCATACTCGTTGTAAACCGCAACCGCCTGAGGATCTCCTGAAGCGATTAATTTAGCAGAGTTTTTAATCCACTTGTACAACCATTCACGCTCGTACTTTTGACTAACTTGAAATAATGCTGGACCTACAGCTTTTTTATAAAGCTTGTGACACGATGCACAATTTGCTTTAAAAAGAGCCTCTCCTAACGCGGCATCGCCGCCACTACTTGCTTCTACAGGCGCCGCCGGCACACCATCTGAGGTGGTAGAATCTTGACCGTAAACCGCTATTGAAGAAAGCGTTACGAACAAGAAGGCTAGCAAAAATTGCCCTGCGGAAAAATGTAATCTCCTATTTATCATCTTGTTTAATGAATATTACAATAACTTTGGCACGATAATTACAGTATTTTACCGAATCGTAAATGCGATTGCAAAAATAGGTTATAAATCATTTATTTTTGCTCTAGACAATCACATAGAAAATAATTTATAATAATTCTAAATAGCTTTACTCTCGTAACAGCAAAACTTTCAAAATTACCGCTATCACTATGAAACAGATCAAAAACATGTTTTCAATTATCAGTCTCTTGTTGATTGTATCACAAGGATTTGCACAAGAAACAACACCGGTAAATAAGCAAACAATTGATAGACTAATTGCAACTAAAATTGCAATGGATAAATCTGGCGATTTTAAAGACCGCTTTACCATTCAACTGTTTTACGGAGAGAGAGATAAAGCCATCGCAACAAAACAAAAATATGATTTATTAAACCTGCCGTGGAAGTCAGAATTGAAATGGGAATCACCATATCACAAAATATGGGTAGGTACTTTCAGAAGTAGATTAGAAGCAGATAGAGCACTTATTAAAATAAAGGAGGATTACAAAGATGCCTTTATTTTAAAACCTTAGAACATTGATACAAGTGTAAAAACGTGGTTGAATTGCATTATCTCGATAATCAATTTTCAAAAACGACTTCTCATTTTGAAATAGTAATTTACAAAAGCATAAAAAAAGCACCTTAAAAAAGGTGCTTTTTTATTTCAATAATTTACTACTAATTATTTACCGCTATCATCCTTGATCTCTTTAACAAGGTACACATAAACCGGGAAATGATCACTAAAGCCACCGGTAAAAGTAGGTCCGTCAAAACTACGCAATGGATAACCTTTATACCTTCCAGTTTTATTAGTCATGAAGCTAGGATTATAAATGTTTGCATTATAATAAACGTATCCATCTTGCTTAGCCTCACTTAATAATGGGTATGTAAACATGATTTGATCAAATATACCTACCGCATCACGATAAGCAGTAGTTCCAAAACCATCTTTCCCCATTTTCATATATGGATTGTAAATCATTTGAGGCCTAACTTTAGTACGATCTTCTTGTGCATTTAAAGTGACTTTTACACTCTCGTTTGTAGGATAATCATTAAGATCTCCCATTATAACAACCTTAGACATAGCATCAATACTATGAAGAGAATCAATTACTTTTTGGTTTAATGCCGCAGCTGCAACACGATTAGGGCGGCTTTTTTGCTCTCCGCCACGTCTAGATGGCCAGTGATTAATGATAAACGTCATTTTATCACCGTCTAGCTCTCCAGTAACTACGGTTTGATCTCTAGTGTAAATTCGATTACCGCTGCTTTTATCATAGATAATTAACTCCTTGCTCTCACTATTCAGGACTCTGAAATCACTTTTCTTATACAATAGCCCTGTATCTATACCACGACGATCTGGAGAATCAAAATGCTCAATACCATAGTCGTATTCTATCAATAAAGGATGGTTTACAAGATCTTCAAGCACTTTTCTGTTTTCAATTTCACAAACTCCTATTATTGAAGGAGCTGTTTGAGACTTTTCAGAACCGATCTTGCGGATAACACGCGCCATGGATGTTAATTTTCTTTCATATACATCAGCTCTCACGCCTTCAGCCATTTCCATAATAGGACTTGCCTCGTCATTAATCGTGGTATCGTCTTCAATATCAAAAAGATTTTCAAGATTGTAGAAAGCTACCGTCTTAACCTTGTATTGCTTTGCTTTTGAGGAGTTTTGTGCCTGTACCGCTTTCGCGAAAGCGA
>CAZBCH010000139.1:0-2796 GCA_964490235.1 uncultured Flavobacteriaceae bacterium
CCTATAGTTCCTTTTCCTGGAATAGGAGCGATGATACGTATTCCTAGTGCCGCAAGTGACAATGCAATATCATCTTCTAGATTTTTAATTTTTGAAATACGTATTCCTGCTTCAGGAACGATTTCATAAAGCGTTACCGTAGGTCCTATGGTAGCACTAATTTTTGCGATCCCTATTTTATAATTCTTAAGTGTTTCAACTATACGATCTTTGTTTGCTTGTAGCTCTTCTTCATTGATCGTGATGGTTTTCCCTTTAGTATAGTCCTTCAATAAATCAATAGGTGGGAATTGAAAATTACTTAATTCTAAGGTAGGATCAAATTCGCCAAAATCCTCTACAAGCTTAGAAGCTTTATTATCTACTTCTTCTTCCTCTTGAGTTTGCTCGATATCCATTCCTATGTCGTCCTCATCTTTAGGAGCAACGGTTTTCTTCAACACCGGTTCTGGAATAATCTCATCCTCAGGAATAGTTACCTCCATATCATCTCCAGACAGATCGATTGCTTCTTTAGGTTTCTCTAGCTCTACTTCAGTATCTAAAGAACTTCCCTCTACGGTTGCTTTTTCCCACTGGCTTTCTTCATCAGTAGGTTCTATGTGATTAAAATCTTCTTTAACTTGTACTGCTTTTTTAGTAAAATAAGCGCTTATGATTTCTGGAGTTAACTTTACTCGCAGGACTAGATATACGATAGCAATAAATACCATTACTAGAATGGCACCTATAAGACCAAGATAGTCTTGTAGAAAATCATTTAATTCATAACCTACTTTTCCACCTAGTAAGGCGTTTGATTTATGAAAGAATCCTAGAGTAATAGAAAACCACAACATTAATAATAATCCCCAAAACCATAGGTTTGCTATCCGCTTTCGCGAAAGCGAGAACGCATCATCACCACTGGCAAATAAATAAATTCCAGAGATAAAGGTCATGATCGCTATAGAAAATGCCGGAATACCAAATCCTTTATAAATGAACACATGTCCTAACCAAGCACCGAGCTGGCTGATCCAGTTTCGAGTTACAAGGTTGCGATTGCCTAATTCATCTATTATACTCTGATCTTGTGAACCGGTGAATAAAAATGAAATAAAGGAAAACAACAGCAACAAGCTGAAAACCATAAGTGCACTTCCTAGAATTACTTGCTGTAATCTATTGAGTTTAAAACTAGGGATTTGCAAAGGTTTTTTTGTCTTTGCTGTAGATTTTTTAGTTGTAGTTTTTTTACGAGCCATGAACTATAGTGAACGAGCAAAAATAAGAATATTGCATGGCATTTAATGAAGTAGTTGCGAGTTATTAGTTAACAGTTATATTTTGATAAATATGTGTTGTGAACTGCTATTGAAAAAGCGCCACCACATAAGGCGTGTAAATAATAAACCCAACGACAGCTGCAGCAATAGCGGTTATAACAACTGCGCCAGCAGCAATATCTTTTATATGACCTATTTTTTCATGAAAATCAGGATGGATAAAATCGGCAATAGCCTCGGCAGTAGTGTTCATTCCTTCTAATCCCATCACGAGTCCTATACAAAAGGTTTGGGCAATCCACTCTGTGGCTGTAATATTAAAATAAAAGCCAGCAATAGTCATAAGAATGGCTATTGCAGCTTGTACTTGTATGCTAGGTTCGGTTTTAAGTAATATGATAGCACCTTTTGTAGCGTATCCCATTGCCTTTATCCTGCCTGTAATAAACTTTAAAAATCTCAATTATAAAAGCGTTTTAAGGGCTTCTAGATAATTAGGCTCATCTGCGATTTCTGGAACTTGTTGATTATAAATTACTTTTCCTTCTTCATCGAGGACAATTACAGCTCTTGAGTGAAAACCAGCAAGAGGACCTGAAGTCATCGTTAATCCATAATCTTTACCAAACGATCCATCGATTACATCACTTAGATTTTCTACATTTTCTAACTCTTCATCGCTGGCAAATCTCTTTTGCGCAAATGGAGTATCTCTTGAAATACATAATACAGCGGTATTATCAAGTTCTGTAGCTCTTTTGTTAAAGTTTTTAACTGATGTAGCGCATACATCAGTATCAATACTAGGAAAGATATTCAAGATAACACGTTTACCTTTATAATCACTTATAGATGCATCAGAAAGGTCTGCTTTTTTAAGTTTAAAGTCTGGTGCTTGTGTTCCTACTTCTGGTAATTGTCCACTTGTTGAGATTTCATTTCCTCCTATTGTTATCGTAGCCATGAGTTTAATTTTTTAATTTAGAGGATAAATTTACAATTAACCTTGCATTGCGTTTGTAATGTCTTGTTAATTATTTAGGAATCTCTACCCAAGATAAAATAGCATCTATATCAGTGTTTGATAATTGAGGGAAGGCATTCATGTTAGATTGATTATACTCATTATATATAGCGACGGCTTGTGCGTCTCCAGACTGTATAAGTTGTGAACTATTTTTAATCCATTTATAAAGCCATTCTTGATCGCGTCGTTCAGTTACTCCATACAATGCAGGCCCTACAGCTTTTTTATATCTTTTATGGCAGGAAGCACAGTTTGTTTTAAAAAGAGATTGTCCTAACTCTTGTTCTTCTGTAAGAACTACTGGTGGCTTTACCTCAATAGGTTCTTGCGGTGCTTGAATAGTATATTTTTGTTGTTCTTGAGCTACAAAAAATGCAGCTCCGAATATTACGAGAATCATCGCTAGTATTAAACCAGAAATGATTGCTAGTCCTCTAGATAGATCGTTAAACATAGGTATTTATTTTAAAACTTTTATTTGTTTCCGCTTTCGCGAAAGCG
>CAZBCH010000140.1:0-2117 GCA_964490235.1 uncultured Flavobacteriaceae bacterium
TATAACTTCTTACCAGATGCACGTTCTATGGCGATTACAGGTAGTTTTGGGTTTTCTTTTTAGGTATATCCCAGAAAATTTGGCTCGAGAATTATGATTTCAAGAAATTGCTTTTTCCAAATTTATCTGGGATCTATTAGAAATTATTTCAATTGGGTTTAACCAATTCTTTTCAACTGTCATAACGCTGTATAGCGGTATCGGCTAGCAATGATCTTGATCTTATTTCCTGCTATTTTACCGCTTTCTGTTTTTCTTTTTTGAAAATAGTAGTTTATCCTGAAGCAGCTCAAGGCGAAAACAAGATCACTTAAATCCCTGTTTTGTAGGAATTAACAATGATATTCTTCTATTTTAGCGTAAATTATATTTTTATGAGGCTTTTTACTTTTACCGCTGTTTTGTTTTTTGGGTTTGTTGCAACTGCGCAGACTGTGGATGATTTTGTTTTTGAATTCCCTTCAGGTCAAACGCCACTTTTTACTATAACAGCGGTTGGCTCTATTAATATAGATTGGGGAGATGGACAGTCTACCTCTTTGACAAATCCGACTAATCATAGTGTCGGACATAACTATAACAACACAGGCAGCCTACCTGCTTATTATACTATTATTATAAGCGGCGCACTGAGTTTTATCGATATGAGATGTGGTCTTAATAATACAAATGATATTAAGATCTTGCAATGGGGTACCTCACAATGGCAATCTATGTCAGGGACATTTAAAAATTGCATTAATTTGAGTATCGTGGCTACAGATAATCCAGATTTTAGTCAGTTAACGGATATGAGTCATATGTTTGAAAACGCTTATAACTTTAATTCAGATATTTCAAACTGGAATGTTTCTAATGTAACTAACATGAGTTACATGTTTGCTAAAACAACCGGAAATTATGCTACAACATCATCAAGCAGTGTAACACTTTCTATTTATGATCAACCATTAAATTCATGGGATGTTTCAAATGTTACTAGAATGGATTTTATGTTTTCTGGTAAAACGACTTTTAATCAGCCTATAGATAATTGGGATGTTTCTAATGTGACTACTATGAAACGCATGTTTTGTGGTAATTTTTTTGCTGGTCCTGGAGGAACGTTAGAGCAGAGAACTGCTTTCAATCAGCCATTGAGCAGTTGGAATGTATCAAATGTCTTAGATATGGATGGGATTTTTGGAAAGTCTAGCTTTAATAAGGATCTATCTTTATGGGAATTTAATACCGCAGTCAATTTTAATGGGTTTCCAGAAACATTTTCTTCCCTAGGAACTAATAACTACGATTTATTAATAAGACGATTTGTTGAATTGAACCTAAGGAATAAGTTTTTTGGAATAGAAAACGGAAGCTATTGCGATTCATTTTCTAGAAATATTCTAATTCAAAGAGGTTGGACTTTTTATTATGACTTTCAATCGGGCAATTGTCCTAATAATAACGTTACTGGCACCATTCTTTACGACATTGATATTAATGGTTGTAATATTAGCGATCCTCAAGTTAATGATATATTGGTAAACATAGATGATGGCTCTCATTCTATTAATGTTACTACTAATAATGGGATATTTAGCGTAAGTCTTTCGGCGGGAACTTATACGATAACACCTCAGTTGAATAGTAGTTTATTCTCTATTTCTCCTGTCGGTACAATTATTAATATAGCAACAAACACTTCTACGGCAAATGAAGACTTCTGCCTAACCGCAACAACTCCAGTCGACGACCTAGAAGTAACCATCCTACCACTAGAAGATGCCAGACCAGGCTTTGATACCGACTATAAACTTATTTATAAAAACAAAGGAAACACAAGATTATCAGGCTCTGTAGACTTCACTTATGAAGATGATTTTATGGATTTTCTAAGTTCAAATCCAGCGACTACGTCTTCAAGTACAGGAATGTTGAGTTGGGACTTTATAGACCTCGATCCATTTGAAACTCGTGAGATAGCGTTTACTATGAACCTTAATACGCCTACAGATCCTACTTTTCCATTAAATAGCAATGATCTTTTAGACTTTAGTGCGACTATAAATCCAACGGCAAATGACGACACGCCACTAGATAACGTGTTTGACTTACAACAGACAGTTGTAAACTCT
>CAZBCH010000141.1:0-3861 GCA_964490235.1 uncultured Flavobacteriaceae bacterium
CTATTTATTAAACCAAGTAATTTTATAAGAACGTAAAAACTATTTACAGAAAGCGGCTATCTATTACTAGTGTCATAATTCTTTACCTCAATTAAATTCATCAACATATTTTATAAAATTATAGGTGATTCATGCCTTTTGTTATTCATTGCATTATAAAATTCATAATAAATTAAACATTTCATTAGATGATTCTTAAAGATTTAAAAAGAAGATCATATTCGGCTGTTAATTATTAGGAATGAATCACATAAATCACTTTTTTTGTTGTCCCTAAGATTGAAAAGAAGTTGCATGAGAGCAAAAATTACCGGAGTAGGAAGTCACATTCCTGATGTTGTGAGAAAAAATGAAGAATTCATGGATCATGAATTTTTAAATAATGATGGAAGCTCTTTCGGAAGTGATAACGCTACTATCATTAAAAAATTTGTTGCAATAACTGGAATAGAAGAACGTAGATATATGAGCGATGATCTCTTAACAAGCGATATCGCCACATTTGCAGCAAAAAAAGCAATTGAAGACGCTAGTTGCGATCCAGAAACCATTGATTTTATAATAGTCGCGCATAATTATGGAGACGTAAAGCCTGATGGTGGCTCCAGCGATATGGTTCCCAGTCTTGCAAGTCGAGTAAAGAATAAACTTGGAATTAAGAATCCAGCATGTGTAGCTTATGATGTCCTATTTGGTTGTCCTGGTTGGGTGTTAGGTTTAACCCAAGCTGATTCATTTATAAAATCAGGTCTTGCTAAAAAGGTATTAGTAATAGGTGCGGAAGCTCTCTCGAGAGTTGTAGATCCTCATGATAGAGACTCCATGATTTACTCTGATGGTGCAGGTGCCGTAATTGTTGAACCTAGTCATGATAATCATGGAATCTTAGGACAATCCACTGCTACTTTTACAGAAGAAGAAGCTTTTTTCATATTTAATGAAACTTCTTACAATAAGGAATTACAAGACAAGACCCAGTATATTAAGATGTATGGACGTCGCATTTATAATTTTGCACTTTCTAAAGTTCCTGAAGGAATGAAAGCGGCTATGGATCAAGCTGGTGTAGCTATCAAAGATTTAAAGAAAATCTTTATCCATCAAGCAAATGAAAAGATGGACGAGGCAATAGTAGAGCGTTTTTACAAACTTTATGATATGGAAGTACCGAAGGATATCATGCCTATGATCATTCATAAGTTTGGTAATAGTTCTGTTGCGACCGTTCCTACGGTTATGGATCTTGTGGTAAGAAATCAAATGCCACAGCACAAAGTAGAAAAAGGAGATGTAGTCATGTTTGCCAGTGTAGGTGCTGGAATGAATATCAATGCTATAGTTTATAGGTATTAGGTGAAATTATAAAACCAAATTCAATACATCCCAAATGCAGTGATATTTTGGTTTAATTCCAGAATGTTTGAAAAGATTCATCTTTAAAGCTATTTAATAACCTCCATATCTATAAAAATATCTTCTTTAGGCCAGTCGCTTTCATCTCGTGGTACTCTAGCAATTTCATCTGCAACATTCAAACCTTTTGTAACTTTTCCAAAAACAGTATGTTCTCCATCTAAATGTGGAGATTTACTTAGGGTAATAAAAAAGTCAAAAGGATTATGCCAGTCTTCTGGATTATTTTCCCATTGTTTGGCACTACTTAAGGAACCACGTTTATGAACAATTCCTGAAATAAAATGAGGTGGCAGCTTATAATTTCCTGCACTTGCTCTTTTTAAAGAAGGTAATTTCTCATCACTGTTACCACCTTGCACCACAAAATCCTCAACCACACGATGGATAAATGTCCCATTAAAATATCCATTCTTTGTGAGATAAATAAAACTTGCTCGATAAAGCGGTGTTTCTTGAAACAATTCCATTTCTATATTTCCATATGAAGTTAATAGCCTCACTTTTGTTTCTGGGTTTTCCTTTCCATATCTTGTGAAGAAAGGCACAACACTATCTTGTGGTATGTATGCTAGTAGTGTATCACCATCTGCAGATAGTTGTCTTTTATAAGTTTTTTCAAGTATACGTTGTTCTCTGGTCTTTCTTACAACAGTATCCGCTTTTTCCTCAACAACATTATTTTGAATTTGTGGAGTATCTTTACACGATAAGAGTGTTAATAAAGACAAGAAAATTAAAAAACGTGACTTCATTTCAGGAATTTTTAAATAGAATTTCAAAGCTAAAGAATTTACCGCTTCCAGGGCTAGAATCACAGCTTAAAATGGCAGCAGTAGAGCGTTTAGACGAGATGCAACGCATTGCATTGAAAGCACAAAATCATAAAGAGGCATCTGTCATGATGCTTATCTATCCTAAAAATGATATTCCACATTTTGTGCTAATAGAACGCGCTCAAACAAAAGGTAAACATAGTGGGCAGATTGCGTTTCCCGGTGGAAGAAAAGAAAAGACCGATATTGACAATAGTATCACCGCTTTAAGAGAGACAGAAGAAGAAATAGGCGTTCCCATAAAACATCAACATTTGATCACGTCTCTGACTTCATTATACATCCCGCCTAGTAATTATATGGTTTATCCTTATCTCGCTTTCGCGAAAGCGGAATTAAAATTCACACCTCAACCCAGCGAAGTAAAATCCATTATTGAAATTAAACTCTCAGAACTACTCAAAGATCAAAACGTAAGTGAAACAGTTTTATCCACTAGTTACATGAAAGAAGTGAGTGTGCCCTGTTTCTACTTTGGAGATGTGATGGTATGGGGTGCAACTGCCATGATGTTACAAGAAATTAAGGATTATTTTCTTCAAGCAGAATGAGCACAAACGCGGTATTTTGTACTGCTATCATTATATTTGTAATTCCCCAAAACTAAAAACTACATGGGATTATTTAAAGAAAATCCTTTCGGTCATATTTTATTTTTAAAAAAATGGCTCATACGTATTGCTGGCGTCTTATCTCATAGAAGATATAGAGGTTTTAATGAGATGGAAATAGAAGGTAGCGAGATCATAAGAGATTTACCTGATACTGGTGTCTTGTTTGTATCAAATCATCAAACATACTTTGCAGATGTAGTGAGCATGTTTCATGTTTTTAATGCCTCATTAAAAGGTCGAGACGATAGTATCAAAAATGTAGGATATTTATGGAGCCCTAAGTTAAATATCTACTATGTTGCAGCAAAAGAAACCATGCAAAGTGGTTTATTACCTAAAATACTATCGTATGCCGGTGCCATTACTGTAGAAAGAACCTGGCGTGCAAAAGGAGAAGAAGTAAATCGAGCTGTAAATCCTGATGATACTAAAAACATAGGTATTGCACTAGATGATGGTTGGGTAATTACTTTCCCGCAAGGAACTACAAAGCCATTTAAGCCTATTAGAAAAGGGACTGCTCACATTATTAAGCAGTACAAACCTATTGTTGTACCTATAGTTATAGATGGTTTCCGTAGGAGTTTTGATAAGAAAGGTTTGCGTATCAAGAAGCGTAATATTCTACAATCTATGGTCATTAAAGAACCTCTAGAAATAGATTATGAAAATGATAGTGTTGAAAAAATTGTAGAACAAATTGAGTATGCAATAGAACAGCATCCATCTTTCTTAAAAGTTATTCCTATTGAAGAAATTGAGGCTCAAGAAGAGCTTAACAAAATGCGTCAATGGGAATACTAGAGTAATCTTGAATCAGGTTTAAAAAAAAATGAGCGTATTTAAAGTGTAGCGATATTTCTATTTTTTCAAATTAATATCTGCAATGCTCTTGATTCTATTACGTTCTAAGAAAGCATCGATGGTTTCAAAATGTTCAATAACGCGTTGCTCTTTAAATTCAAATACTTTTTCTGATAAGCCTTGTAGGAAGTCAC
>CAZBCH010000142.1:0-9898 GCA_964490235.1 uncultured Flavobacteriaceae bacterium
GATTTTATCTTTATCGATATGATCGTATAGGTATTCTAATAATTTTTTAGGGTTATCATGCTTGTAAAAAGCACCATAAATAAGATTAGTACCTAAAATACCTAATGTAATTTGTTGTAATCGTGCATCACGTTCTTTGAACCTTACGTGCAGTATTATTTCTGAATATTCTTCTTCTGGAGATACTTGAAAACGAATTCCTACCCATCCGTGACCTAAATAGCGTTTTGCAAAATCAATTGTTGCAACGGTATTTGCGTAGGTAAAAAATAATTTTTCTGGGTGCTTTTCTCTAGAAAGTCTCTCTTCAATAAGATTAGACTCATGAGAGAGCATTTTTTTCAAACGAGCTTCTGTTACATAGCGACCATCATCTTGAATTCCATAAATCGCATCAGAGAAATCTTTATCATATGCACTCATGGCTTTTGCAATAGTTCCAGAAGCACCGCCGGCCCTAAAAAACTGTCGCACTGTTTCTTGTCCAGCGCCTATTTCTGCAAATGTTCCATAAATATTACGGTTTAAGTTGATTCTCAGCACTTTATTCTTAAGCGATGGTACTGATTCAAAATCGTGATCTCCTGGTAAGGTAATACCCATTTTTTTATTTTTGATATTGATACAAAGGTAGCAAACCGCACTACTTAAATGAAAAAATCTCCATACTTTTATAAAACAATTATGGAAGTAAAAATCACGATTTTAGGCACAGGCACATCACAGGGAATTCCAGTAATAGGAAGCTCACATCCAGTATGTTTGAGCAATGATCCTAAAGATAAAAGATTAAGAGTAAGCGCCATGGTAGAAGTCGAGGACAAACGTTTTATAATTGATTGTGGTCCAGATTTTCGTCAGCAAATGCTATCTAACAATGTGTCTTCTATAGACGCTGTATTATTTACTCATGAACACGCTGATCATACTGCAGGACTGGACGATCTTAGACCGTTCTATTTTCGTCAGGGAGATTTACAATGTTATATGACGTCCAGAGTACATGAGGCATTAAAAGAACGATTCAATTATATATTTACAACAAAAAATAAATATCCAGGAGTAGCCACCTTAGAAGTACATGAGTTTAATAATGACTCATTTCACGTAGATGGAATAGAGGTAACACCTGTGCTAGCAGATCATGGTTATATTCCTGTACATGGTTTCAGAATAAGTAATGTAGCCTATATGACAGATGTTAAAACTATAGCTCAAGGCGAAAAAGAGAAACTCAAAAACTTAGACGTCTTAATTCTTAACATGTTGAGAGAAGAACCACATGCTACACATTTGAATCTAGAAGAAGCACTAGAATTAGTAAGGGAATTGCAACCTAAACGTACTTACTTTACACATATTAGTCATTATTTAGGTTTTCATGAAGAAGTACAAAAGCAACTTCCTGAAAACGTATTTTTAGCCTATGATAATTTAAAAATCACATCAAATTGAAAAGAAGTTTCTATTTATACCTATTTATTTTTGCTGCACTTACTGCCTTAGTGATCTACGTTAACGGTAGAAGATACCATGAAAAACTAGAAAATCAAGTAGAAGTATTGCGCAAGCAACTATATGAAACAGATCAAGCTCGTAAAGATGCCTTATCTGTAGAAGTAAAAGCAGATTATGAAAACTCTGTTTTTTCTTTAAAAGGAAATCCAGAAGCAGAAAATCACCTTTTCAAACTAGGCCTTGACACCCATGAGGTGGAACGTATAGTAAAAGATGAGTTATTAGAACTTAATATTGAAGATGGTGGGAATCCCTTAATTCCGTATGAAGGAAAAGGTCGTGGTTTTACAATTAATGATACAAAGTTTATCAATCATAAATGGATACTTGCCAACTTCACAGATAGCGATCGATGGGGAGAAATCATCATATGGTATTATATTAATAAAGATAAAGAGGTAGCATTTGAAACTATTGAAACCATCTTATTTGAAAAGGATCAATAAATATTAATCTAACCTATAAATCCTCACCTTACGTTTCTTAATCTTAGAATTATTCAATTCCTGACAAAGTTGATAAGCCTTTGCAAAAGGAACAGCCACAAAAGCACAATCCTGCTTTAACTCTATGGTTCCTAATTCGTTTTTATCAAGGTTTCCTTGCTTAAAGAACAGTCCTGCTATGTCACCTTTGGATATTTTATCTTTTCTACCACCAGAAATAAAAAGTGTCTCCCATTTTTGATCTTTTATTACTTTCAAGCGCTCTGTATATTCTAATGGTGTGCTTTCTTCTATATAATCTGGCAATGGGTGTTTTTTATTGTGAAGAATGTAAGCCGTTCCATTAGCGTTCATTCTTGCAGTGCGTCCATTTCTATGAGTAAATTCTTCTTTATGAAACGGTAGTTCATAGTGAATAATAAAATCTAGTTCTGGTACATCAATACCTCGAGCAGCAAGATCTGTAGCTAATAATAATTGGTGTGTACCGTTTCTAAATTTAATCAAAGCACGTTCTCGATCTCTTTGTTCTAATCCACCATAGAAAACTGAATGCGCAATATTTCTACTTTTTAAGAACTCGCTTACTTCCTCAATAGAATCTTTAAAATTACAGAAGATAATACCATTGCCGTTGCCTGTTCTTGCAATTATTTGTTCTAGATTGATAAATCGATTCTTAGAATCTGATGCTAAAGTTTTGATTTTAAGAACACTATCGGTTTTCTTCTCAAACTTTAACACCTGAGGATTTTCTAATCCTACAAACGATGGAATTTCAACTTTAAAAGTTGCAGATGTTAAAATATTGCGCTGTACATCAGGTAATGCAGCAACGATCTCTTTCATTTCCTTCTCAAAACCAGTTTCAAGCGATTTATCAAATTCATCTAGAATCAAAGTTTTGATAAAAGAAGGATCGAAAGATTCACGCCTCAAATGATCTGCAATTCTTCCTGGTGTTCCCACTAATATGGTAGGAGTGTGGTTCAAATCTTCTTTATCTTTAGCACCAGCACGACCGCCGTAAATCGCATTGGCTTTGTAACCAGTTCCCATTTCTCTAATCACTTGTTCTATTTGTATAGCAAGTTCGCGAGATGGAACAAGAACTAAGGCTTGCACTTCTGTAAGCTCGTGATCTAATTGTTCAATTACTGGAAGTAAAAAAGCCAGTGTTTTTCCTGTACCAGTAGGAGAGATGATTACCGTATCACGATGATTTGTAATCGCGTCGTGCGCCTGCAGCTGCATATCGTTTAATGAAACAATTCCTAATTTATCTAGAATTTGCTGACGTGATTTTATGGAATTGTTCATTTGATTTAAATTTTACTAATTCTTATGTTTTTAAGATAATACCAGGATACTGGAACCTTTCGTCTTAAAGAAAAGAATAATTGCTCATTAAATGATTTCTCAATTAATTAATTTATCCTAAAACCCTTTTCTCTAGCCACTCTTTCATATCGTAAAAATTATCTCTTGCCACGCCGTGACCTATAGGATATTCTTTAAAAACATAATCGGCACCTATTTCTTCCATGATTGCAGGAGCTTGTTTTGCCCATGCATAAGGAACAACTTGGTCTACGGTTCCATGAGAAATGAAGTAATTGGTTTTGATCTCGCTTTCGCGAAAGCGGACTGGCAAATCACTTCTTCCCGCAATTAGATCTTCATTTATATAACCACTCATCGCAACGACATTACGGAATAAACCAGGTTGTGAAAGGCTTAAACCATAGGAAAGAATTGCGCCTTGACTAAAACCAAGTACGTTTAAATTTTTCGGATCAATCGAGTAAGTAGCTTTCAGTTCTTCAAGAAAAGTAGTGATTTTCATCATGCTTTCTCTTGCTTGATCATTGTCACTGAACTTTCCGCCAGCAGCATCAAAGTTGATGGCATACCATGCTGCGCCATATGGAGGCATATCATAAGGTGCACGGGCCGAAACGATAAAAATGTCCTCACTTATTTCTGGAGCAAAAGAGAATAGATCTTCTTCATTGCTGCCATAACCGTGTAATAATAGGAGCAAAGGTGCGTTTTCTTGTCGCGCAGGACGCGTGATATGTTGTAATGTAAGTGAAGTATTCAATTTGTTTATTTAATAAAAGTGAACCATTGCTGGAAATATTTTCCTATAAATGGCAATTCATCTTGTTGATTGCGGTATGCACTTGCAAATCCTAATAGAGCGAGTAAAACCATTAGACTTAAAACCGTAAGTCCTACCCAAATGTTTTCAATGCGATTTGTAAAAATACTGGCAATTATGGTCATCGCTCCTATACCAAACATTTGTCTTATATGAAACGAAGCAAATTTATTCCCTTTATTTTGGTTTAAAATCACTGCAACACCGAAGGCGCCAATAAAAAATAAAAGAGGTAAGTAAATCAAGATTGCGCTACCATAAGCCAGTAAGGCGAGGTTCTTTCCAGGCGGATTCTTACTCATTCCAGATTGCTTTTTTATTATTGACGATTCCTATGACTCTTCCTTTCATAGTTTTACCGATGAATGCAGAATTCTTTGATGTAGAGGCAATATGCTTCTTTTCAAATGTAAAAGTCGTTTCTGGTTCAAAAAGGGTCAAATTTGCTTGTTGACCTTCTTCAATGACCGGTCGTTGCTGATTAAACACTTGATAGCCATTAGTTAAAAGTTCAATAGCTTTGTTGGTATCGATGATATTGTTCAATGCTCCAAAAGCGCTTTCCATTCCTATAGTTCCAGCGGTTGCTCGATCAAATTCTAAGTCTTTGTGTTCTATAGTAAGTGGTGTATGATCGCTAGTAACCACGTCTATTACATTATTGTTCACATACTTTTGAAGTTGTTTCACCTCTTTTTCATCTCTTAATGGAGGTTGTACTTTAAAATTAGAATCAAATGAATCTAGTTCATTACTTGATAAAGCTAGGTGATGGACAGAAACACTACAACTTACATTTTGAGCAGTTTCTTTGTATTTTTTGATCAGTTTTAAGCCTTCATTTGTGCTTACCGTAGGAATATGCAATCTACCTTTTGTGTAACTCGCAATTCTCAAATCTCGAGCTATTTGAAGCTCTTCAGCTAGACTAGGCATAGATTTAAGACCTAAGTTAGTTGTGGTTACATCTTCATTAACCATTCCTTTTCCTGCGATATCCTTATTTTGTGGGAAAGATTGTACTACACCTTGAAATGAAGAAGTATACTGTAAACCTACTTTGAGTAAATTGGCATTTGTTACTTCATGTTTATAGTCATAAAAAGAAACCGCGCCTGCTTGCTGCATATCAAATAACTCTGCAAGATGTTCTCCTTTTTGATCCAGCGTGAATGACCCTACTGGTAAAATAGTAACTGCCTGATTTGAGGTAACATTTTTAAGGTATTTAATACCAGATTGATCTTGTGGATTTGGTTGATTGTTAGGATTGAGCATAATGGTAGTAAAACCACCTGCAGCTGCAGCTTTAATACCATTTTGAATGGTTTGTCTTTCTTCATATCCAGGCTCACCTAGACTTACACTTGTATCGATCCATCCTATAGAAACATGCATATTACTATGCTCAATGACTTTTGCATTCTCTGCTATAATGGATGCAGCTATTTTCTCAATCTTTCCATTTTTCAATAGAATATCCATTTTTTTGCCATTCAAATTAGAAGTAGCATCTATGATTGTAACATTTTTGAGTAGAATCATTTTACAAACTTTAAAATCAATAATTCACATATTAGAAATAGAAGAGCTCCTAAAACAAAGTACTTCCATAAAGAAAGAATATTCTCTTCTTGATCTAGCTTATATAACAAATCATCAATACTAGTAGAAAGATTATTACCTAAGTCTGAATCAGAATAATACTCCAACATATTCTCAAGTCTCTTTGTGTTAAAGCTTAAGGTGGAGATCTTTTCATCTCTAATTTTTACATCATAGTTTCCTGCTAGACTTAAATCTTGCCCTGCTGTAAGTAATACATAGTTATCAAATCCTTGTTGTCTAGGAATAAATTCATAGATCTCGTTTGACAAGCTCACGATTTGATCTTGGTTTATACTAGTATTAATAGCGATCGTGTTATTGCTGTTTAAATGGTAATATAATTGAGAGATAGGTAATGAACTCATTGCCATATTATAAAACACTGGAACAATTAATGGTGAATTTTGAAAATTACTATTTTCCAGATTTAAACTGGCTGTAAAAATGTAAGAGTTTTGATTTTTATAGAGAAAACTACTACCATCTTCAAATTTAAGGATAGGATCTACAGCCGCCGTATTTTTTAAAACACTTTGAACACTAGGATACTGGAAATTTGATACCTTTTTGTTGAACACACCTTTAAACAGTGGATGGTTAAAATTAATATCGGTTATTTTCTTTGAAGACTCATTAAGCTCCATGCCTTGTAGCCCAATAATCTCGTAACCGGAAGAGCTTGCAGCTGGAATAATAACTAAATAGCCACCATTTTGTGTCAAATTGTTCAATTCATTACCTAGACTTGCTGTAATATTAGCCAGTTCATTAATAATTACTATGTTTTGATCTTTGATCAAATTGTAATTTACATCCTTTTCTTTGACGCTTAAATATTCAAAATTTTTATCACTATATAATCGATCTAGAAAATTAGAATCGGTGCCGTTAATACTTAACACCTTAATTTTCTGTTTGGTACCAGTGCTAATAAATAATTCATTATCAAATGATAATCCCTTATCTTCAATAAATATCCTACCTGTTATAGGTTCATCGATTTCTACATCAAAATTTGCTATTCCTTGTTGTTTATTGAGCACTACAGAGGTTTTTGCAAGAAGAACCTTGTTGTTTTCTAATGTAACAGTAACTGGTTCTAGTTCATTATAATTAGAACTAATTTCTACTTGCAGCTTTAAACTTGCTCCAGACTGATCAACAATAAAAGCGGTATCAATAGCAATATTATTTGTCTCTTGAGGATTTAATTTTACTAGCTCCCTTTTTACATTTGATATGGTATCTGGAAAAGATGTACTATTAATATTTTGAAAATCTGATATTAGAATAATCTCTTTTGCCGCAGTTTTATTATCAAGTAATGAAGCAGCTTTAAGTTGTATCTGCTCAAAAGAAAGAGTTTCACCAGAATAATTATTTGATAGAAGCTCGTTAGTGATTTGCTGTCTATTTGTATTTGTAAAAACCTTATCATTTGTAAATAAGGTAAAAACTTTTTCTGGAGGTAATTTTTCTAGAAGTTGACTGGTTGCATTTTTATATAAAGGGCCATTTTTACCATTTAATTCCATAGAATAGGAATTATCTAAATATATAGCGGTTTGTTTTTCTTGAGTCGCTGTAGTGCTACCAGGTAAAAAAGGCTGTGCAAAAGCTATTACAATACACGTTATAGCGAGACATCGCGCTAGTAAAGTTAACCATTTTTTAAGCTGGCGACTTTTTCTAGTCTGATTGATTAAAGGTTTGAGAAAAGCTACATTAGTAAAAGCTACTTTACTAAATTTTCTTAGCTGAAACAGATGAACAATAATAGGTACTATAATGAAAAATAGACCGTAAAGAATTATTGGGTTTTTAAATATCATTTATTCCTAGGATTGATCAAAGATAATATCTTATCTAAGATTGTCCTACTTATTTTGATACAGTAATTATGAATTCGGTTCCTTTTCCTAATTCTGAATTGATGCTTATAAATCCGTCGAGTTTATTGACTAATTTTTTAACCGTACTTAATCCTATACCATTACCTTTTTTACCGTTGCGATCTTTTACATCTAGCGTACTAAACATTTTAAAGACTTCTTCTTTTTTATCCTCGGCAATACCTATACCATTATCTATAACTTTGAAAATATAAAAATTTTCTTTTTCAATTGCCTCTACTTGAATAACAACCGTGTCTTTATCATTATATTTTAAAGCATTTGCTATAAGATTAAATAATATCTGTTCAATCACACTTTTATTGATGTTTATAAGCAAATTATCTTCTGGTAATTGAAAATCTATATCATCAGGAATTGCGAGAATATCTTGAATACTTTCTAGTAAGGAATAAATATCAAAAACCTCTTTATCCTCAATCAAGAATGTATCACTCTCATAATGAGAGAGAATTTGACCTACGTAATCAGAAAGTCCGAAGGCGGCATCTTTAATGTATTTAAGATATTCTTTTCCAGACTGATCTATGGAATCTGCATATTTTTTTGCAACTATATCTGTAGTAAGAACCATGTTTGCAAGTGGCATTTTCATATCATGAGAAACTGTATGCGCAAAACTTTTAAGCATCTCGTTGTTTTCTTCTAATATTGCTGCCTGCTCAGATAGGTCATCATTGAGTTTTTTAAGTTCAAATTGTCTTTGAATTAAATCACCTACCATAAGTAAAGAGTCTTGATCTTCTTTACTTAATTTATGTGGTTTATTATCTAATACGCATAAAACACCTATAGGATAATCATCTTTGCTCATTAATTTTACACCAGCATAAAATATAATAGGATCTGGAGCAATTACCGCAGGATGATATTCCAACGTTTTAATTTTTCGTGCGTCTTCAATGATAAAAACATCATCTTCTGACGCAATAACTTGACTGCAAAAAGCATCATCTTTATGACTAGATTTAAGTTCTAGACCTTTTTGTGATTTGAACCATACTTCATCCTTTTCTACAATGCTTATTAATGACCTAGGTACCTCAGTCAGTCTACATGCTAGTTCAGTAAGTTCATCAAATACTTTTTCTCGATCTCGTGAAATCTTATGCTTTTGAATCACCTGTAATCTATCTTCTTCTTGAATACGAGCTGTTGCTTGCATAAAATTTTGTTTAAGGGATGTAAAGCAAATTTAGTCTTTTTGATAAACTGTTAATTGTTAAATTGTTCTAAATTCCTACAGCTCCTTGAAAGCCCCTAATCCAAATAATGCAAAGTCGTACTTAACAGGATCATTGGGATCAAATTTACGCAGGACATCATCTAGCTCTGCAACTGCTTTTGCGTCGTTTTGCTTGCGTTTGAGCATCTTTAGCTTGCGTGCAATATTTCCTGTATGGACGTCTAGTGGTAGAGATAACGCACTCATTGGGATCTTGTCCCAGATACCGAAATCGACACCAGCATTATCTTTTCTAACCATCCATCTTAAAAACATGTTGATACGTTTTGCACTACTATTTTTCTTAGGATCACTTACATGTTTTTGAGTACGTGGTAAATGATTGATTTCAAAAAAGATAGTTTTAAATTGAGAGATGGCTTCTTGAAGGTTTGTTTGTTGTTGGTACGCTTTCGCGAAAGCGTGCTCTAAACCACCATATTTATATTCTATATGCTGCAACGATTTCATAAAAGTCTTGCAATCATCACTGTTAAAAGTGCGGTGGACAAAACCCTCAAAACGATCCAGATCATTTTCCTGATGATTTTTAATAAAATCTGCTGGAGCGTTATCCATTAGATTCATCAATTTATGTGCGTTGTTAATTATTGATTTGCGATTACCCCATGCGATTGTAGCAATAAGAAAGCCAGCTATTTCAATATCTTTTTTATCTGTAAAAAGATGGGGTATTTGAATAGGGTCGTGTGGTATAAAGTCAGGCGTATTGTATTGATCTACCTTTGCGTCTAGAAAATCTTTGAGTTCTTTACGGTTCATTTATAAGAATTTACCGTCGCTCATCACTAGTTTACGATCTGCTAGGTCAGCAAGTTCTTCATTATGAGTAACAATTACAAACGTCTGGTTAAACTCTTTACGCAACTGAAAAATAAGTTCATGAAGGTCATTTGCTGTCGCACTGTCCAGGTTACCGGTAGGCTCGTCTGCAAAAATAACTTTAGGATTATTAATTAAAGCTCTAGCTACCGCAACACGCTGTTGTTCTCCTCCAGAAAGT
>CAZBCH010000143.1:0-4686 GCA_964490235.1 uncultured Flavobacteriaceae bacterium
ATGATGGAAACCATGATTACAAGTCTTACTCCTACAAGAGCAGAAGTAAATGACGTTGCAAATTCTGTAATGGATGGGGCAGATGCTGTGATGCTTTCAGGAGAGACTTCAGTAGGGCAGTACCCAGTTCAAGTAATTGAAAAAATGGCAAGCATATGTAGAGCCGTAGAGAATAGTGAATTAATCTCTGTACCTTATTCTGCACCGCACATTAAAACCAAAAGATATATTACTAAATCAGTATGTTATCATGCGGCAAAAATGGCTGATGAAATGGACGCAAAAGCGATTACTACGATGACTAATTCTGGTTATACAGCTTTTCAAATAAGCGCGTGGCGACCAGATGCACACATTTTAACATTTACTAGTAATGAGCGTATATTGACACAACTAAGTCTACTTTGGGGTGTAAAGGCATTTCTTTATGATCGCTATGTAAGTACAGATGAAACTATTGAGGATGTGAACAAATTTGCAAAAGATAAAAAGTTTGTAGAAAAAGGTGATTTCTTGATCAACCTTGTTTCCATGCCTGTTGCAAACCACGGTATGGTAAATACACTTAGAGTCTCTGAAGTAGAATAGTATACGACGTTTAAATGAAACATATAGAACCGTTTACATTCTTTGTAAGCGGTTTTTTAATTCAAAAATTTAAGCATAATACTCACACTCAAAAGCAATAAAATGAGAAAGTTTACCAGTTCCATCATAAATAGGAAAACTGTGAATCTCACAGCCATAACTTTTGCCATCTTTGGTATAATTTACTAACCTACTGTGAAAAGGCACTTCTTCATCAATGGCAATTTTTAATAGAAACTTACTATCCTCGTTTGTATCTACACCTTGTAACATACTCGGTCTTTTACCTATCATTTCTTCAGCAGTGTAACCGGTCATTTTATAAATATTTGAAGACGCAGCACAAATAGTTAAGTCTTTATCTGCTATAACAATACTATAATTTTGGAAATGAGAAAACCCATCAATAAAGTATTTGAAATGCCAGTTGCAATCTTGTGCAATACAATCTATATCTTCCATTAGATCTTTATCAAGATCCCAAAGTAATTTCTTGACCATTTCCCAAGGTAATAATGGGGTAGATTTAAGTTCGTTGTGAATAATTGTGAATTGAGAATCTTTTAACTGCATAGTTCTCAAAGGTCTACTTTTTGAAGTTTAATTTCATCATAAGCTTTGTTAATATTTTAGAACGAAAATCCTAGCTGAACTTCAACAAAATCATTTTCCTCTTCTTGACCATTATTTAAATTACTCAATGTAATACCTAGAAGGCGCACGCTTTCGCGAAAACTTTCTTGCTCCATAAGCTCTATCGCAGTATTTAAAATAGATTGCTTATCGCGTATAAAATAAGGTAGTGTCTTACTACGTGTTTGAGTTTTAAAATCACGGTATTTTATTTTGAGCGTAACGGTTTTACCTGATACATCAGATTTTAAAATGCGCTTTTCTATCTCTTCGGCAATTTGAACCAGTCGTTCTTTCATAAAAACCTCGCTAGAAATATTTTCAGAAAAAGTACGTTCTGCACCTAGAGACTTTCTTATTCGATCTGGTTTTACAGGACTTTTATGAATACCTCTTACTATCTTGTAATAATGACTACCACTCTTACCAAAGTTCTCTACTAAAAAATCTAGAGACTTCCTTTTTAAATCCTTTCCAGTAAAGATGCCAAATTGATACATCTTCTCTGCAGTAACTTTTCCTATTCCATGAAATTTGCGAATTTCTAACTCTTCTAGAAACTCAATAATTTCTTCGGGCACGATAGTTTTCTGGCCGTTAGGTTTGTTATAATCGCTAGCTATTTTGGCAATAAATTTATTAACCGATATTCCTGCGCTTGCTGTAATTCCAGTAGTTTCATAAATACGCCTTCTTATTTCATAAGCGATAATAGTTGCGCTGGGAAAATTGTATTTATTCTCGGTAACATCTAGATAAGCTTCATCTAATGAAAGCGGCTCCACAAGATCTGTATAATCATGAAAAATTTCTCTTATTTGTGCAGATACCTCTCGGTATCTATCAAATCTGGACTTTACGAAAATAAGATCTGGGCACAAACGTTTTGCCGTAACGCTAGGCATCGCACTGCGCACGCCGTATTTACGAGCCTCATAACTTGCTGCTGCTACCACACCACGATCGCTGCTGCCGCCTACAGCAATAGGTTTGCCTCGCAAGTCTGGATCATCATGTTGCTCTACAGATGCATAAAACGCATCCATATCTACATGTATAATTTTTCTATCTGCCAGTTCATGCATGCTTCAAAATTACTACCTTTCACAAAGAAATCGACATACATTAACATACTTTCAAATGGGTTTTACGGCAGTAATCATCGGCGCTACAGGATTAACAGGTAACATGTTACTCACTCAATTATTAGAAGATTCTAGATATGATGTGGTAGTTACGCTTTCGCGAAAGCGAATTGAAAACAATCATCCTAAACACAAAAATCATGTAGCTGATTTGTTTGATCCTCAGACCTATCGTGAGCAATTAAAAGGCGATCATCTATTTATTTGTACAGGAACGACGCAAGCCAAAACACCTGATAAGGAAACCTATTATAAAATTGAACACGATTTACCGTTACAAGTTGCAGAAGTAGCTTTGAAAAATGGTGTAAAAAAAGTAATTGCTATCTCTGCATTAGGAGCAAATCCTGATAGCCGCTTTATATATAATCGTGGCAAAGGAGATATGGAAAGAGATATAGAAGCATTAGGTTTTAATGAATCCTATTTTGTACAGCCAGCACTAATAGGTGGCAATAGGGAAGAAAAGAGAACCTTTGAAAGTGCCTGGAAAAAGTTTCAAAAACTCATTGACCCATTATTAATCGGTTTCCTAAAAAAATACCGCACTATAGAACCAGAAACAATCGCAAAAGCGATGATTTATATAGCTGTAAATGGATATGATAAAGTAAGAATTGAAAGTGATGAGTTAAAAACATTAGCCAGTCGGAGTTTTGAGTCCCAGTAGTCAGAATTCGTTTTTTGCTGACTCAAAACTTTAGTAGTTAATACTTATTACGGTGCTATTAAAAATAAAATATTTAAAAACTCCTTTCCTTGGCAAAGGAAAGGTGGGCAAAGCGAAAGGTAGAGAGCTTTGGTCGGAAAGTATAGTTACGATGTTAAAAACAAATCTAATTGACTCAAACATACAACCTAAAGATCCCAGATAAATTTGGTTTAAGCCGTTCGTACTTATTAAAATTATGAAACACCAAATTTTCTTGGATGACAATCTTTACAAAATCCTATCTTGCATAACAATTGAACAATCCATGACCGAAATAGAACGCAAATTCCTTCTTAAAACAACCGATTTCCTTAAAGACAAAGCAGGCAAGCGTATCACACAAGGATATCTTACTACAGATCCTGAAAGAACCGTTCGCGTAAGAGTAAAAGGCGATCAAGGTTTCTTAACCATAAAAGGAAAATCAAACGATACTGGTCTATCTCGTTATGAATGGGAAAAAGAAATAACTCTTCAAGAGGCTGAGGAACTTCTTCAAATCTGTTTATCAGGTGTGATCGATAAAACCAGATATGAAATCAAAATAGAACAACATACTTGGGAAATAGATATTTTTCACGGAGATAATAAAGGCTTAACTCTAGCTGAGATCGAGCTACAATCTGAAGAAGAATTATTCTCACTACCAGGTTGGATCGATAAAGAAGTTACTGGTGATAAACGTTATTATAACTCTTATTTAAGCAAAAACCCTTTCGCATTATGAAACCATTCTCTTTAATCTTACTTACTTTTTTATTCGTTTCATGTAACAATGAAATAAATAAAACTGTAAATGATGATACAATTATTACTGAAAAAATAGATGTAAAAGCACAGGCAGACTCATTGAAACAATTAGGTTATAACGTTTTTGTTTATAGTGAAAACGACACTGAATTTCTTATGCAAGAATATTACATGGTGCAGCTTTTATCTGGTGATAATGACTCTATTCCTAAAGTAGAACGCGATCGTTTACAAGAGGAACATTTAAAACATTTGTCTAGAATGTATGATGAAGGCTATGCTAGTTTAATTGGCCCTATGAATAATGGCAATGAATGGCGCGGAATAGTAGTCTACAACACTAAAAATATCACAATAGCAGATAGTCTCGCAAGGTTAGATCCATTTGTAAAAAGTGGTGCTTTGAAAGTAAAAACGACTGGCTGGTGGACGCAAAAAGGCGGGAAATTACGATAACTGTATCAACAAGATATAAAACCGAATTTCTTTTAATGAATTAGATAACTCTAAAGAATTTTATCGTCATTTTGAAAAAGGAAATATCTGAAAAGTAATACCAGCTTGATGCCCTTTTTGTTCCCATTCTCCCGAGGCAGTAACGCCATTAGAATTTTCATAAGTAAACTCTCCAAAGTATATAGGAGTAAAAGAATACGAATAAAAAGCACCTAATCTCATTTTAGTCTTAGTAGGTAAATCATATTGTAAACCTAAGGCAAGACTTGGTCTTATTATGCGATTGCGGTCAACAGTATTTAATCTATAAGAATAACCATTTAATGAATTTGAACCACCTATACCTGACCTACCTTCGTCATCAAATAAAGTGAAATTCATCTGTGGAGCTATCATCCCATG
>CAZBCH010000144.1:0-5262 GCA_964490235.1 uncultured Flavobacteriaceae bacterium
ACCAGCTTTTTTAAAATAGCTTTGAAAATCTTCTAAAGTCAGTGCACTTACTCGTTCTGTGAAGTGGTAATCGTGATCATTGTCCCTAAATTTTATGTCTTTATAAATAAAGCCATTTTCAAAACGTCTTGAGTTATGAAACTTAATTCCTTCTTCCGTTTTAGAGTCTTCTTTTACTAAATGTTCTATAACATATGGCGCATTCATAAAATCAATGACACCATAGCCATCAGGCTTTAAATTCTCTTTTATCGCTTTGATGGTTTTTAAATTATCTGCTTCATCATCAAAATAACCAAAACTGGTAAATAGATTAAAAACCGCATCAAATGTTTGATCATAAGGAACGGTCATATTGTGTACGTGAAATTCGATGCGAGAAGCGTCTATAGGACTTAGAATATCATTTTCTTTATTATTTGATACTCGCGATGAAGATTTTTGTAATTGCGCTTTCGCGAAAGCGATACTACTATCAGACAAATCAACACCAGTAACTCGATATCCTAATTGATTCAAATACATGCTATGACGACCACGACCACAGGCTAAATCCATGATATGAGCATCTTTATCCAACTCTAAACGTTGTGTCAATCGCTGCATAAATTTACCAGCCTCTGTATAATCACGATCGCGATAGAGAATGTGGTAGTAAGGCGTGTCAAACCAATTTGCGTACCACTGATCTGATGTATTTTGATTGCTCATAGACCGCAAAAATACCTTAATTTTGCCGTTCAAATCTCATGATGATGTCCCAAAATTTTAAGATGATTGCCAAAACGCTTTTTGGCCTAGAAGAAGTTCTTGAACAAGAGCTCAAGAAACTAGGTGCCATGAATATAAAACGTGGTGTGCGAATGGTAGAATTTACTGGCGACCAAGGCTTTATGTATAAAGCAAACATGATGTTGCGTACTGCCATAAGGATTCTTAAACCTATATATAGCTTTAGAGCGCGCACCGAAGTAGATTTATATGATGGGATCTATCAATACGACTGGTCTAAGCATTTGACTCATCATGATTCTCTTGCGGTTCATGGAACAATTGCTTCACAATATTTTAATCACAGTCAGTATGTAGCCCTTAAAACTAAGGATGCAATTGTAGATCAAATACGTAATAAAACTGGTCAGCGACCAGATGTAGATACTAAACATCCTGATTTACGTATATCAGTACATATTAATGATCAAAATGTAGATGTATCGCTAGACACAAGCGGTGACCCATTATACAAGCGTGGTTATAGAGATAAGACTAACGTCGCTCCTATTAACGAGGTGCTTGCGGCTGGAATTATATTGTTGAGCAACTGGGACCAGCGATCTACTTTTATCGATCCTATGTGTGGTAGTGGAACGATCGCTATAGAAGCAGCCATGATAGGTGCTAACATTGCTCCTAATATCAATAGACCAGAATTTGGATTTGAAAAATGGCCGGATTATAATAATGAGCTTTTTGAAAATATACAGGAGAGTTGTCTGAAAAAAATGCGCGAATTTGATGGTAAAATTATCGCTCGTGATGCCGATGGTTATACGGTTGAGAAAGCTATCGAAAATGTAAAAAATGCTAATCTCACTGACTTTATATCGGTTGAAAAAGGTGATTTCTTTAGAGATCATCAAAGCGCGAGTGCTTTTTTGATGTTTAATCCGCCTTATGATGAGCGTATTTCTGTAGATGTAGAGGAATTCTATAAATCGATAGGTGATACTTTAAAACAACGTTATTCAGGTTCTACCGCATGGATGATTACAGGAAACCTAGGAGCGCTAAAGTTTGTAGGATTGCGTCCATCGCGTAAAATCCAGTTGTACAACGGTAAAATAGAAGCTAAGCTTGTTAAATATGAGATGTATAAAGGAACTAAAAAATTGCATAAGGTGCGTGCTCGTGAGGAGGAAAAGTAGTCTATGAGTCTTTGAGTTGGTGAGCTGTGCGTTTTTACTCCAGTACAAACTTCATTTTAACTAAATTTGCGATTTAACTATCCGATCCCAGATAAATATGGATTTGGTTTAATATCTAAATTACTACATCTCGAACCAAATTTCTGGGATGACTCATTACTTCGCCTATGAATTTACTTTTACCTTTTCTTGCTGTTCTTTTGGGGTTTATTGCGGCGGTAATTATTAAGCCTCAGTCTGCAAATCGTATGAAATTGTTGCTGGCGTTTTCTGGTGCTTTTTTACTGAGCGCGGTTGCCAGTGAGTTTTTACCAGAGGTTTATGGAACAGGTGACAGCAGTTATGCTGCTTATCTCATGTGTGGTGTTTTTTTACAAATCATTCTAGAGTTTTTCTCTAAAGGTGCAGAGCATGGTCATTTACATGTAAATAAAGATGTGAGCGCTTTTCCTTTTTTGCTTTTTGGCAGTTTGTGTTTGCATGCTTTTCTAGAAGGAATGCCGTTGCAAGAAAGTCAAGGACACGATCACAATCACGGTATGGGAATGCTTTATGGAATAGCCGTGCACAAAATTCCTATTGCTTTTATTTTGACATCTTTTTTACTAAATAGTAAGTTTAAAACTTACAAAACGGTCTTGATCATCTTGTTTTTTGCTGCAATGTCACCCTTAGGAAGTCTAGCTGCTGGGAATATAGAGTTTTTACAGAATTTTATGTTGCCTATCAAAGCTATGGTTGCTGGTATTGTGCTGCATGTTTCTACCACTCTCATTTTAGAAGCTAGTGAGAATCATAAATTTAATCTGGCTAAAATAGTCGTGATGGTTATAGGTGGTGTTTTAGGGATTTTGTTGTAATTGATAGATTTATTTTACCCCACATAAACCTCAATGATCTTAGCATTCTCAGTGTTTAAAAGTACCTGAGTTGCATTTGCAGGAATCAATACCGTTTCTCCTTTACTTACTTTTTCTATACAATCGTTGATATTGATTTCAAAAGAGCCTTCTACGCACATATAAATTACAAAGGAATCTTTAAAACTATAATCAACAGACGTAGGTTGATCTAGATCCATAACAGTTGATGTAAAGTAAGCACAACTGGCTAAAACTTTAGATTCATTTTGGAGCGTAGGATTTGGTTTTACTTCATTATTGGTTAATACTTCATCTCGTTTCACAGCTTGTATAGATTGTTCTATGTGTAATTCTCTTCCGTTTCCTGATGTGTCTACTCGATCCCAATCATAAACTCTGTAAGTAATGTCAGATGTTTGCTGAATCTCTGCTGCGAGAACACCTGCTCCTATGGCGTGCACTTTACCTGCTGGAATAAAAAAGGCATCTCCTTTATTCACTTTTTGTTTGTTTAAGATTTGATCTACATTGTCTTTTGTAATCGCTCTTAAAGAATTGGTAGTTACTTTATCATTGTTAAATCCATTAATTATGCTCGCACCTTCTTCTCGATCCATGATATACCACATCTCTGTTTTACCAAAGGAATTGTGCTCTTTTCTAGCCATCTCATCGTCTGGATGTACTTGTACAGATAGATCTGTGTTAGCATCGAGGTATTTAATCAATAATGGAAATTCGTTTCCATACTGTCTATAATTCTTACTTCCTACAAAATCTTCTTTGTGCTCTTTAATCAAGTCTGTGATACTACAACCTTTATAAGCTCCATTATTTACTACAGATATATGACCTTCTACTCCTGAAATTTCCCAGCTCTCTCCTATAGAATTGCTAGTTGATTTTTTATTAAGGAGTGTTTTTAATTTTGTTCCACCCCAGATTTTTTCTTGTAAAATAGGCTCAAATTTGATAGGATATGTAATCATGATCTTAGGTATTAATATAAAGTAGAGATTTATGCGGCAATAGAAAATTCAGTATTTGAAGGTTTTAATTCAAAAGAACCTCCGTAGATATTATGTATAGTATCTACTTTTCTCATTACGTTGTAAGTCAACCATATTTGTGTCAATTTTGCTGGTATCACAAGAGCATCCTTGGTTCCTAATTTAGAATCGTCTACATGAACCCATCTCATTAATGGCTGCTCGGTAATTCTTTTCATCACATTCTCTGATCCTAAATGTCTTTTAAGTCTCAAGAAAATTTCTACATCAAATAACCACTTACTCAAAAAAGCATCTTTGCAAATCACAGGAACTATATCTTTTCTAAAAACCTTTGCACCACATTGCGTGTCTCTAATAGACATACCTAGAATAAGCAAGATGAATTGCTTGATGAATTTAGATAGAACGTTCCTCATAAAGTCACGTTCTATCTTACTACTTCCTCCTGAATTCCTTGAACCGAAAACCATAATCTTGTTCTCTTTCTCTAAGGTTTTCACTAGATCTTTGAAATCTTTAAAGTCAGTAGAAAGGTCTGCATCTATAAAACCTATATTTGATATGTAAGGTTGACTATATAAAAAACGGGCACCAGCTCTTACTGCAGTAGCTTTACCAGAGTTCTTTTTTACATCAATGACACTTATAGATCTAGGTGCCATATCTTTCATAGCATATAGTACATTTAAAGTATCGTCTTTACTACCGTCATTTACAAAGCATAAATGATAGTCTTCATTTTCTTTTATAAAAGAAACAAATGCTTGTTGATCCAGTCGTTTCTCTTCATTGTAGCAAGGGATTATAATTCCAGTTTTCATGTGATATAATTTTAAATTGTTATCAATTACACTGCAAACATATCTACCTAAGGCAGGTTAAATCGGTGATTTTCGACGGATGAACAAGATCCATAGACAGAAACCACTCGTCGATAGATGTACCATTTATCGAAAGAATTATCTTTACATCGTCCAAAGTTTCAGTACTTTTCAAATTCTTAATGAAGACATCAAAAACAAATAAATACCTCATCACAGCTGTATTGCTAGGAATAATTTTCCACGGTACTTCTATGTTTTTTACCGTAGAACGTACTTATGATGCCTTGATTCATTTGTTTTTTGCAAATCATTATGCCACGAGCTGGTTTGAACCGTGGAGTTACAGCTGGTATACTGGATTCACAGTTATGGGATATCCGCCGCTGGTACATCAAACTATAGGCGCCCTTTCATTAATCGGCGGTCTTAAATTTGGAATGTTTACCGTAGCGTTATTAGGTGTAGTCTTATTTATTACAGGAGTTTATCGATTCACTAAAATCTTAATTCCTAACGAAAAAGTAGCTGGATATGCTGCTATCATGGCAGTTTTCTCTTCCTGTTTTGTAGAAACCCTGCATATTTTTGGCCAGCTGCCCAGTATCATTGGTATTTCTATTCTCATGCATGCCTTGCC
>CAZBCH010000145.1:0-10097 GCA_964490235.1 uncultured Flavobacteriaceae bacterium
TAGATATCGCTTTCGCGAAAGCGGAATTTTTACCAAATTTAAGAGATGAAAGCCATTTTTCCTACATTTTTTATATCCCAGTAAACGTGCTAGGTGTAATAACTCGCATTTCCTTCTTTATATCTTCACTCACATTGAGTGTTTCAATGAAGGTAGCGATGCTGTCGCCTGTAATTTTTTCATTTGTACGAGTGAGTTCTTTCAAAGCCTCATAAGGATTTGGGTATGCTTCACGACGCAGGATGGTCTGAATAGCTTCTGCAACCACGGCCCAGTTATTCTCTAAATCTTGTGCTATTTTAGACTCATTCAGCAATAATTTACCTAAACCTTTTAATGTAGCTTTAAATGCAATAACCGTATGCGCTAGTGGTACGCCTACATTTCGTAAAACTGTAGAGTCAGTAAGATCGCGTTGAAGTCGTGAAATTGGAAGTTTTGCAGCGAGGTGCTCAAATAACGCATTTGCAATTCCTAAATTACCTTCAGAATTTTCAAAATCAATCGGATTTACTTTATGCGGCATGGCACTGGAACCTATCTCGCCAGCTTTAATTTTTTGTTTGAAATAATCCATTGAGATATACGTCCATATATCTCTATCTAGGTCTACTAAGATGGTATTGATTCTTTTTAAGTTGTCAAAAAGAGAAGCCATATGATCATAGTGCTCAATTTGAGTGGTAGGAAAACTGTGTTTTAAACCTAAACGATTCTCTACAAAGTCTTCACCAAATTTTTGCCAGTTCACTTCTGGAAACGCTACGTGATGTGCGTTGTAATTTCCTGTTGCACCACCAAATTTTGCTGCGTGCTGTACTTGTTCTAGCATGTGCATTTGCTCTTCTATACGCACCACAAAAACATAAAATTCTTTACCTAAGCGAGTAGGAGAGGCAGGCTGCCCGTGCGTACGAGCTAGTAGCGGTATATCTTTCCATTCTTTAGAAAGTCGGTGCAACTCATCTCTTACAGCTTCTAATTCTGGTAAATACACATTTTCTATCGCATCTTTTATAGAAAGTGGGATAGCTGTGTTGTTAATGTCTTGAGACGTAAGTCCAAAATGTATAAATTCCTTGTGAGCCGCTAAACCTAAATTGTCAAACTGCTCTTTTAAAAAATATTCTACAGCTTTTACGTCGTGATTAGTAACCTTTTCTATGTCTTTAATCGCTTGAGCATCTTCATCAGTAAACTTGCGGTACAAATCTTTTAATTGTTCCTGAATTTCTTCTGTCAAAGGTTGTAGTTGCTTAATCCCGCTTTCGCTTAAAGCGATAAAATATTCCACTTCTACAAGAACGCGATAACGTATCAACGCAGACTCAGAAAAATAATTTGCTAGGGATTCGACTTTAGAACGATAACGTCCATCGATGGGAGAAATAGCTTGTAAAGCACTAGGCATAAGTTCTAACTTTAAAGCGTGTAAAAATACGGATTTAAAAGTTCAAATCCTTTTAATTAGGATTCTAATTTTGCTAAGATCTTTCTTGCGCTAGATTTAAAACCATTACCATAATCTTCATCTAGTTTTTGTTGTAATATAGGAACTAATTCAGGATAGACCCATTGAAACTCTTTACCAAATTCATATAAGCTGTATACCGAAAAAGCCATGTTTGCTGTTTTATCTGTGGTTATTAATTCCTGAAAACAGCCTTCTATCATTTTTTCTCTCATCGAATAGCTGAGAATATTATTTATAGGAAGAGGTTTTTTGTCATAGAAGTTCTTAGAACAAATGTGGCTTATTTTACACAAAGACCTCATGCCTGAAGAGTTCAATGATAACGTGTATAAATCACAAATAGCCTCCATATATGGGTAACAGTAGTCTTCATGAAGTAAAAAAGATTGTTCTAGGCACCAAGCCGCTTGATGAGAAACTCCACTTTCAGGATGACAAAATTCGATTAAGGTGTTTAGTAAACTCTGTTTTACTGCTGCTACACCTATTCTTACACGATCTTTTTTGTAAGCTTTAAGCAGTTGTAATTCTTTTTTTAAATCCTGCGGTGTCATTTGTGAATTTTTCTAACGCAGTTATATGACTTAGTTTTTTATTGTGCTGGCTTTAATACAGCCATCAATCTTGTCTCCATTATCTGCGCAAATCCATGTACCATCTACAAGTTCTCCTTTAAATTCAGGGCCGCAATTGATACAAGTAACTGATTTATTATTGATTTTAAAACCGTCTTTAAATGAAGAGATTATCTTTCCAGAAAAAGCATTTGAATTAGAAGTAGATGCTACTAAAATTAAATAATCTTCATTAGAAGAATTGTCGCGTATTGTTTCAATTCTAATTTCATTTATTTGCTGTTCATATGAAGCCTCTTCATGAATTATACTGCTTACAGTTTTATTCCAGTCACTTTTTAATTGATCCATCGTGATTTCATTTCCTAAATAATCATAGAAGGATATCGATTCTAAGTTAGAATAATCTTTTGTATGTGTATCGCAACTCGTTAAGAGTATAATGGCAATTAATAATAGGATCGTATTTTTCATAGTGGCTGCAAAGATAATAAGGTCAAGTTTTATTCTTTCTTCGTTTTAAACAAAGGATAACGATCTAACATAGGATAATCAAATTTATTTAAATCTACAATTGCAAAAATAGCCTCATCATTTTCACAAAACTCTTGAGAAACATCTTCATAATTTAAAATGCTGCTATCGTCTTTTCTTAGACTCCAGACAGGGTTCTCTACGGTATTGTCGTTTTTCCATAGTTCTTTGTAAACACTGTTAGAAATGAGGTTCTTATCATCACAAATAGAATTAGTAGCATTTGTTGCACTCAGGAGTACGTAAACTGTTTTAGTCATATCCTTTGGGTTTTCTTGAACTCCATTAGTCCACTCTGCCGTCCACAAGAATTTTCCAGCTTTGATCTCATTTCCTGAATCTTCTTTAACCTTGTTTTTACAATTTATAAATAGTAAACTCAATAGTATTATAGGTAAGTATTTCATAATCAAACATTTCTTTAAAAATAGAAAAACTTTTTGAAAATTCATAAACTCAATAAATCTGCCACCATTTGAACTCCTTTCCCTGCTTTTTCTTTAATAACGGTTAATCTTCCGGTAGATTCTAAGCTAGGTGCTGGGTCCACAAAGTAAATGGGAACATGGCTAGGTGCAAAATCTTTCAAGCCTGCTGCTGGATAAACTTGCATTGATGTTCCTACTATAAGCAATATATCAGCTTTTGATACTATGTCTATAGCTTGATCCATAGCAGGAACCTCTTCTCCAAACCATACGATATGAGGGCGCAATTGCGATCCATCGTTACTTAAATCACCTAAACGAATGTCATTTTCCCATGCTGTAATTTCGTTACTATTCTTAGAACTTCGCGCTTTTTTAAGCTCTCCATGAAGATGAATGACGTTTGAAGATCCAGCACGCTCATGCAAGTCGTCTACATTTTGTGTGATCACGTTAACTTTAAAATTGCGTTCTAAACCAGCAATACAATAATGCGCCTCATTAGGCTCAACCTCTTTAAGCTGTGCACGTCTTTTATTATAAAAATCTAGAACTAGCCTAGGATTTGCCGCATATCCTTCTGGAGAGGCTACTTCCATAATATCATGTCCTTCCCACAATCCGCCTGCGTCTCTAAAAGTTGCAATACCACTTTCGGCACTCACGCCTGCACCAGTTAATACGACTAAATTTTTCATTTTCTTAATTTAAGTTTAAAAGTAGTAGATTTTAAATAGACTGAGAAGATTATTAGCCGATTCCGCTTTGCAGCAGAATAACAGGTCACAATGTGCTCTATGGTTTACTGTAAACTTAATATGAGGTTTGTGGTGGTTCCGCTTTCGCGAAAGCGGACATATAACTATCTTTACCGTCCTCAAAAAAGTAGGTATTTTATGAAAGTTTCTTATAACTGGATCAAGCAATTTATCAATATAACAGGCGAGTTAGATAAGCACACAGCTTTGTTAACCTCACTAGGTCTTGAAGTAGAAGGCGTGGAGAAATTTGAAAGCGTTAAAGGTGGTTTAGAAGGTATTATCGTAGGTTATGTAGAATCTTGTGAGCAACATTCTAATGCTGATAAATTAAAGGTTACAAGAGTAAATTTAGGTGATGAAACTGTACAAATAGTTTGTGGAGCTCCTAATGTTGCTGCTGGTCAAAAAGTGCCTGTTGCTACCATAGGAACTACCTTGTATGATGAAAAAGGTGAAGCCTGGAAGATTAAAAAAGGTAAAATACGCGGTGAGGAAAGTCACGGTATGATCTGTGCCGAAGATGAGTTAGGTCTAGGGTCATCTCATGACGGCATCATGATATTAGATCCTAGTCTAGAAACAGGAACACCGCTTAAAGAAGTCGTACAAGTAGAAGAAGATCATGTAATTGAAATAGGATTAACTCCTAATCGATCTGACGCGATGTCACATATGGGTGTTGCTAGAGATTTGCGCGCTGGTCTTGCTGTAAATGAAGATCCAGTAGAATTTATCACACCATCTGTGAGTAGTTTTCATGTAGAAAGCCGATCTGCACGTGTAGATATTGAGGTGGAAAATATAGAGCTTGCTCCACGCTATTGTGGTGTGACACTTACCGGAATTAAGGTAACAGAATCACCAGAGTGGATAAAAAATAGACTGAAGGCCATAGGTATTGCCCCTAAAAATAATGTCGTAGATGTGACAAATTATGTCATGCATGAGCTAGGTCAACCTTTACATGCCTTTGACTTATCTAAGGTGTCTGGCAATAAAATCAATGTGAAAACTTTAGAAAAAGGAACTCCTTTTACAACCTTAGATGGTGAAGTGCACGAGTTGCATGAAGATGATTTAATGATTTGTGATGTAGAAAAACCACTTTGTATAGCAGGAGTTTATGGAGGTAAAAATAGCGGTGTTACTGATGGCACAACTGCCGTTTTTCTAGAAAGCGCTTATTTTAATCCTGTAAGTATTCGTAAAACAGCAAAACGTCATGGTTTTAATACAGACGCTTCTTTTAGGTTTGAGCGTGGTATTGATCCTAATATTACTGAATATGCATTGAAACGCGCAGCATTACTTATTCAAGAAACAGCTGGTGGTGATATTTCTAGCGATATTACGGATGTATATTCTCAAAAAATTGAAGATCAGCAAGTGTTTCTACCTTTTGCAAAGGTAAATTCCTTGATAGGACAAGAAATTCCTAAAGAAGAGATCAAGAGTATTTTAAGAACGCTAGATATTAATGTAAATAATGTTACTGAATCTGGTTTAGGACTTACTATACCAGCTTATAGAAATGATGTTACAAGACCTGTTGATGTGATTGAGGAGATTTTGAGAGTTTATGGCTATGACCGCATAGAAAGCTCTTCAAAGCTTAATGCTACTATTGCAAAATCTTCTAAATTAGAAAATAATAGATTACAGAATATAGTGGCTCAACAGCTCGTAGGACAAGGATTTGTAGAAATGATGGCAAATAGTCTCACTTCAGAAAAAAACCACATGCTTACAGATCAAATTTCTGCTAAGAATGAAGTGCGCATGCTTAATCCTTTAAGTAGTGATCTTGCAGTAATGCGACAAAGTTTGATTTATGGTGGTCTAGAAGCAATCGCACATAATATTAATAGAAAACAAGAAAACCTGCGTTTATTTGAATTCGGTAATACCTATCATCAGTATCAAGAAAGGCAGTTCACAGAAAATAAACACCTTAGTATTTTAACTGCTGGTAATACTAGTGAGCCTAGCTGGAATAGTATTTCTCAATCTGCAGATTTCTTTTATTTAAAAGGAGCTGTTGTTGCAGTCTTAAAACGATTAGGAATCAATAAAATTAATGAAAAGCCTACAAAATTAGATTTCTTGAGTGAAGGAATTGCATTAAGTAGTGGTGCAAAAATTGCAGATATAGGCGTTGTTAAAAAGAAGGTAGCAAAGCATTTTGGGGTAGAAGTTACTGTGCATTTTGCAAATATCTATTGGGATGAAATTTTAAAATTAGTCTCTAAAGAGCATGTTCCAGTTACAGAAATTCCTAAATTTCCAGAGGTTAGTAGAGATTTTGCATTATTAGTTGATCAGGCTGTTAGCTTTAAAGAATTAAGAGAAATCGCACTCAATTCTGAAAAGAAAATTTTAAAATCGGTACAATTATTTGATGTGTATGAAGGTAGTAAATTGCCTAAAGGTAAAAAGTCTTATGCACTTAACTTTACCCTACAGGATGATAATAAGACACTTACTGACAAACAAATAGATAAAACTATGAATAAAATACAACAGCAGCTAGAAAATCAAGCTGATGCGGTATTGAGGTAGTTCTTGAAAAGAAGAAATGCTACTTGACCTATTAAAAATCTATAAAATATCCTACACTGAAAATACTTATATCTAGGTAAATGAGGATTCATACCTTGTTATGAAATTTTTGGTAAATGAATTACAGTATAATGGTGAAGAGGTCTCTAATGGTTTTAATCTTTATCCTAGAAAAGTGGTTAATAACCATCAATTTTACGTTAGGAAAAATAGCAAAGGATATTATGATGTAAGTTATGACTTTAAATCACCCATGAATTTTACCTTCTATGGTTTTTTACTATTTCTAATCAGTTTAATTCTGTATGTCTTAAACTATCGCTTTTTATGGCTGGTTAGTGCAATACCATTTATTTTAGGTGCTTTATTATCAATTTTGAGGCTTTCTAGAAAAGAACATGTAGGCGATTTTCTTTTTGCCTATTATAATAGTAAAAGACAGTTTTTCAAAAAGTAAGAAGTCCATTAAAATAGCTTGATTTTAACAGATTATTGACGTCAAGCATTCCGCTTTCGCGAAAGCGAAAAAAATTAACAACTCATCTTTGAAATAATAAAGCTGCTCTTACGACATAGGAATTAAGGAGTTTGATATTTATAGGTCAACTTCTTATTTTTAACAAGTTCAAATCAAGAATTTATTATGTGGAATCGTACCAATATTGAAGATAAGCTTAAAAAGTCTAAGGCAAAAGCTTTCAAAGAAACAGATATTCTAGATCAAGTTGCTGCTATTTTAAAGGAGGAAGATCGTAAGGAGGATGCGATTATGTTGCGTATGAAGCGCCCGCAAAAGCCCACACCTCGCAATCATTTCAATATTGATTTATTAGAAACAGATCGTATTTATCATGTAGATCAAATTAAAGATATATGTGTTACTTACAGGTTACGATTTCTAGATACTAAATATTTTAAGAATGAGATTCCATATGAAGCCCTAATGAAAATTAAGCAAATGGAAAAGGATCATGATATAACTATGCGTGGTTTTAAAATTGTTGCTCCTTCTAAAATGTTTAAACTTGAGGATGCAGATGATCCATTACTTTTTGCTCCTATAGGAAATGGTTATTTCTACTTAATCCACAAATGGGGTAACGATTTAAATCCTTTTAGAAAAATATGGGCGTGGAGTTTTAAGAGTTTTGAAAATTTAATATTCTCTACGGTATTAGTAAGTTTACTCGCTGCATATTTAATACCTAATGGTCTATTTGCAAAAAATCCTACAGGAGTAGAATTCTTATTGATTTTCTTTTTTACTTTTAAATCCATTGCGAGCATGGTATTGTATTATTCTTTTGCAGCTGGTAAGAATTTTAATACGGCAATATGGAATTCAAAATATTTTAATGCTTAATCATTTCCCCTAAATTATTGAGTTATTTGAAATGCTCCTTGTTTAACAGCAAGGAGTTTTTTTTGCTATTTATTTTATTTACTGATTTTTAGTAAAACTTATTAAAGTAACTTTATGAGAAATAATTAATCACACATTAAAATAATAGGATGGAGCAAAGTAAGAAATGGTTTAATGATATTATAATGGTGGGTTCTTTATTATTCATCATTCCACCTGTAGGTATGTATGGCATCTATAAGAGTGAAACGATTCCCAGATTATGGAAAAACACTGTTTATAGTTCATTTATTATTGTTGCTATCATATTTATTACAATTTATCTTCTTTAGGATACTATTTGTGAAGCTTCTTTAAGACATGTTCTTAATCAGTTGTTACAGCAAACATTGATTTTTAATTTATCTTTGATTTTCAAAAATTTATTATGGCAGTAAGAAAAAGAAATCCAATTCTAGGTGGTATCATGGCGGCAGCGTTTATAGGTTTTGGTGGTTACAGACTTTATGATCACTTTGTTGTTGGGACTCCTATGGAAACGATGTATATCGTTTTAGGTTTTGGTTTAGTGGCATACGGTCTTTTTATCGTTTATTCTTTATTTACTCAAAACGATGCCTGAAGGTAATTCTGGAAAACGTACCTACACTTTAATTCTTTCTATAGCTTTTATAGCAATAGGGTTATGGAAACTATATGATCGCTTCTATCAAGAAGAAGAGGTTGAGTCGTATCAATGGATTCTTGCAGTAGGTCTAATAGTTTTGGGTATTTATCAACTTATAGGATTAAGAAAAAAGTGATTATTAACAGTACAGTTTAAAATGAAATTACTTTTTCATTATAGAAAAGTAGAGATGTGAAATTCAAATAGAATACATAAAAAAATCGGCAATCAAATTAATTTGATTGCCGATTTTTTATTTCAATTCCAGTATAATATCAAAATCCTTGCTTAATAGCAGCCATTTTTATAGCTGCGATAGCCGCTTCACTACCTTTGTTGCCATGTATGCCACCACTGCGTGCTACAGACTGCGCATGAGTATCATCAGTTAATACACAAAATATAACAGGTACTCTAGATTTATTTAGGTTAAGATCTTTTATACCAGAAGTAACGCCTTGACAAACAAAATCAAAATGTGCCGTCTCACCTCGTATGACACTACCTATGGCAATAATGGCATCCAGCCCTTTTCTTAACTTGCTATTTTTAACAGGATAACTTGAGTACTGCATATTCTTGCAGCCATAAATCAATTCAAATGATCCAGGCACATCCATGCGGAAAATTCTTTCCTCATCGACACCACAGTCTAATAAAGTTTCAAGTGCACCTTTAAATAGATTTTCAGTAATATCTTCATTCCATTCAGATACTACAATACCTATGCGCATGTCGCTTGAGTCTGGTAGACTCTCTTTATCATATTGTGATAGATCTTTACCTGCTGTAGCCATAATTAATTAGTTAGATGCAGCTCGCGCTTGTCCTAATAAGACTTGTGCCGTTTTATATTCTGCAGCATCTGGGTAATTCTCTTCAATTCTTTCTAGAGCATCAATAGCTGTAGACGTGTCTCCAGTTGTAAGAGCTACTTGTGCCGCTTTTAAAAGATACTTAGGAGTAGAAAATTCATTTGTGTTAGAATTTGCCGCATCCATATAGTGAGCGATCGCATCACCTGGCTGTCCAGCTTGTACAAGTGCATCACCTATACCAGCTTGAGCAATGGCGTTTAATACAGAATCTCCACCATCAAATTTTTCTAGGTATTCTATTGCTTTTTGAAGTTTATCTCCACCTATGTTAAGATAAGCCATTCCAGCCTGATAATTTGCAAGATTTCCTGCATCTGTACCAGCATATTCTTCAGCGATTTGAATCAAACCGTATTTACCATTTGCACCTTCTAGTGCGATCGTGTAAAGAGAATCTTTTTCTTTACCAGTAGAATTTAAAGCTAGATCGTAATATTTATTTGCTTCATAGGATTCTGCTACGGCTTCCATTTGTTTAGGTTCCATAACAAACTGATTGTATAACCATGCTCCTAGAGCAGCAACAATAATTATACCTACCACGATTACAATAGCTTTCTGGTTTTTTTCTAGCCATTGTTCTGTTTTATTTGCACCTTCATCTAGAGTACTAAAAACCTCAGCGGTTGTAGATTCAGAATCATCAAAAAGTTCCTCGTTGTCTTCCTTTTCTGGTTTCGTTTTCGGTTTGTATCCTCGTTTGTTATAAGTTGCCATAATAGTCTTTAATTGAACGCGCAAAAATATAATTTTTATCTATATATAAAAACAGGTTAAAGCTTTATTCTCTGCCTTTTCTTAGGTTAAATTTGCAGACGTGTAAAAATACTAGTGGTTTTACCGCTTTCGCGAAAGCGA
>CAZBCH010000146.1:0-6247 GCA_964490235.1 uncultured Flavobacteriaceae bacterium
CCATTTATGCCATTACACCCAACTAAATATGCTGAAATGCTTAGCGCAAAAATGAAAGACGCTGGTGTTAATGTGTGGCTAGTTAATACTGGATGGACTGGTGGACCTTATGGAGTAGGTAGTCGTATGAAATTGAAATACACAAGAGCTATGATTACCGCAGCACTTGACGGCTCTCTTGAAGAGGCAAATAAAGGAAACTATCATGTTCACTCCATGTTTGGCGTTGCGCAACCTAGAACTTGTCCTAACGTTCCTACTGAAGTTTTAAGCCCTCGCAAATCATGGAATAATGATAAAGGCTATTATGAAACTGCAGAGAGGCTAAGAGAATTTTTTATAAATAATTTTAAAAAGTTTGAATCTCAAGCTTCAGAAGAGATTCTAGCAGGTGGACCACCTAGAAAGTTATAAACTAAAATACCGCTTAAACATAAAAACGTCCTGAAGTAATTCAGGACGTTTTTTAATTTTAGAGTAAATAAACTTAAAATTTATTATTTGAATTTTCCGCTTTCGCGAAAGCGAGTTTATTTTAGGATGATTTTTCCTTTATATAATTCTCTATTGCCATGGTCATTGAAGGTGACTCTGGAGTAGGAGCTTGAATGTCAATTCTTAAACCTTTATCTTTTGCAGCCTTCATAGTCGTGTTTCCAAAAACAGCAATACGAGTTTGTTCTTGAGTAAATTCTGGGAAATTCTTAAAAAGAGATTCTATTCCACTTGGACTAAAGAACACCAAGACATCGTATTTTACATCTGCCAAATCTGAAAGATCACTAATAACAGTGCGAAAAAATGTTCCACTTTTCCATTTTACACCTAGCTTATCTAGTTCTTCGTTCATACTTCCACTCGCCTTGTCAGAACTAGGGACTAAAAAGGTCTCATTTTTATGTTTCTTAATTAAAGGACTTAATTCAGAAAACGTTCTTTTACCTACATAAATCTTACGTTTACGGTAAACTACATATTTTTGAAGGTAATAAGCGACAGCTTCACTCTGACAAAAGTATTTGAGTGAATCAGGTATTTTATAACGCATTTCTTCGGCCACTCTAAAGAAATGATCTACTGCATTACGACTAGTTAAAATGATAGCAGTAAATTTAGATAAATCTATTTTTTGTTCTCTCACCTCTTTAGCAGGTGCTCCCTCCACATGTATGAAGGAGCGAAAGTCTATTTTTACCTTTGTTCGATCCACCAAATTCTGATATGGTGAATTTTCCATTTTAGGTTCAGGTTGGGAAACTAAAATTGTTTTCACTTTCATAAATGTACTTTTCTTTTAAAAATGGGCTCTCACAACTTAAAATACTTATATAAAAGTAGATAGGGTGTGGTTTCAAGCGCGCAAAGGTACAAAATAAAATAGAACATTGTAGGAAACAATAACTTTCTATAGGTATAAACTAAAAATAAATTATACATTAATAGACATAAAAGTGTGGCTATTGTAGCTATTTTTAGAGCAATATAGTTGCTATGAGTGCTATAAATTATAATACTGTTTAATATCAAAAGCGCATATCCTAGCATCGCTCTATAGATATTTCTATGGTGTTCAATTACTTCTAAATAATTCTGAAAGCTACAAATCTCTGCAATAATTTTTCCTAAATAATACTTGGACAAGAGGAAAACTGAAACTAATGTAAGGATGATCAAATATGATTTTATACCTGAATAGTAGCTACTAGCTCGTTGCAGCCATAAATACAATAACAAAGCTATTTGAATGGTGTAAATCGCAATACTAGTAATTATAAGTATGGACGATCCTTTTTCATTATTTCTGGATATTTTTATAAACCTACTTTTATAAAAGGAACTGAGTAAATCACTTATACGATATGAGGATAGCCATCTAGCTATGGCGATTGCACAAACGCATACAATAAAGATAATTGATATCCAGTTGTTGTATTCTAAGCTACGTAATTCTATATCCATAATTCGAGACGTAAAAATAACACGAATTAACAAACGTTTACCCTGCTACTCGATTTATTGTCTATTTTTGGCATCCATTATGAAAAACACAGTTGTAATCATTCCTACTTACAATGAGCTGGAAAATATCCAGTTGATGATTGATGCAGTACTCTCACAAAATGAGGATTTACATTTACTGATTGTTGATGATGGGTCGCCAGATGGAACTGCACAAGTGGTAAGGGATAATATTTCTAAGTATTCAAACAGATTACACCTTGAGGAACGTGACAGTAAACAAGGGTTAGGTACAGCATATATTCATGGATTTAAATGGGCGTTAAAGCGTGATTATCAGTTCATATTTGAAATGGATGCTGATTTTTCACATGACCCCAATGATATTACAGATTTATTTAATGTGTGTGCTATAAAAGGAGCAGACTTATCTATAGGCAGTAGATATGTAAAAGGTGTAAATGTGGTAAACTGGCCTATGTCCAGAGTTTTACTTTCTTATTTTGCGTCAAAATATGTTCGTTTTATAACAAGGATGGATATTCATGATACAACAGCAGGATTTGTGTGTTATCGAGCATCTCTTTTAAGCAAAATTAATTTAGATAAGATTAAATTTGTAGGCTATGCATTTCAAATAGAAATGAAGTTCAAATCATTTTTACTAAATGCAAAAATCATCGAGCTGCCAGTTATATTTACCGATAGGTCTAGAGGTCAGTCTAAAATGAGTGGTGGCATAATACAGGAAGCCGTAACTGGTGTTCTAATAATGAAAATAAAAAGTTTGTTAGGGAAACTTGAGATATGAAAAAAATACTTTTTAAAAACGCAAAAATCGTTACTGACGGAGTCACAAAAGAAGGTGATGTATATATTGAAGGTGATACGATTGTCGAGATATCAGAAAGTATCAGTGCTAAAAATGCAGATACTGTTGTGATTGATATAGAAGGTAATTATTTGTTGCCTGGTGTAATTGATGATCAAGTACACTTTAGAGAACCTGGTCTTACTCATAAAGCTACTATAGCTACAGAAAGTGCAGCCGCCGTTGCTGGTGGTATAACTACTTACATGGAAATGCCTAATACTAATCCTCAAACTACTACTATTGAGGAATGGGAAAATAAAATGGCAATTGCAGCAAAAGACAGTCATGCAAATTATTCTTTCATGTTTGGTGGAAGTAATAATAATTTAGACGAGATACTAAAAATAGATACTTCTCGTGTTCCTGCTTTAAAAATATTCTTAGGCTCTTCTACTGGTAACATGTTAGTAGATGATAAAGAGGTTTTGAGAGAGATATTTGCTAATGTGAAATTGAGAATCGCTCTACATTGTGAAGATGAAGAAACAATAAGAAACAACTTTAAAAAAGCGTTTGAAGAATTTGGAGATGACATCCCGATGGAACAACATCCTGTGATCAGAAGTGAAGAGGCTTGTTATATAAGTAGTAGCGGTGCAGTAGAACTAGCTAAAGAAACAGGTGCCAGAATTCATGTATTTCACTTGTCCACAGGAAAAGAGACGGCGCTTTTTGATAATAAAGAAGCTATTGTAGATAAACAAATCACATCAGAGGTGTGTATTCATCATTTATGGTTTTGTGATGAAGATTATGCCACAAAAGGTAAGTTTATTAAATGGAATCCAGCAGTAAAAAAAGCAAGCGATAGAGAACAATTATGGGAAGCACTTTTAGACGATCGTATTGACGTGATCGCTACAGACCATGCTCCTCACACGATTGAAGAAAAAGGAAACCCTTATACCTCTTGCCCTAGTGGAGGACCATTAGTACAACATGCCTTGCCTGCAATGCTTCAGTTTGTTCATGATGAAAAAATTACGATAGAAAAGGTAGTAGAAAAAATGTGTCACAATCCTGCCTTACTATTTGATATAGAAAAGCGAGGATTTATAAGAGAAGGTTATAAGGCAGATCTTGTTGTTGTAGATACTAATAATCCTTGGACGGTAACCAAAGATAATGTACTTGCAAAATGTGGATGGTCACCTTTTGAAGGCGTTACTTTTAAGAGTCGCATCATGCAAACGTTTGTAAATGGCGAGTTAGCTTACAAAAACTTTAAAGTGACTGATACAAAAAATGCTCAGGAATTATCATTTGTAAGATGAAACGTGTCATAATAATATCATTTTTGCTGCTGCTTTTTGCATGTTCAAATGTAGAAAAAGCACCTAAACCAGAGAATTTACTTTCTAAGGAGCAAATGGCTACTATACTTAGTGATTTGTACCTTATAGAAGGAGCCATTTCTTCAAATAGATCTTCTTATATAGAAACTGGCATACAGCCTAGTTCTTATATTTATAGCAAATATGATATTGATAGTCTCACTTTTAAACAAAACTTAAATTATTACAATGATAGAGTAGAAGATTATCTTTTTATCATGGATAAAATTCAAGATGATTTGAAAATACTTCAGGATTCAGTGAGAATAAGGCAAGAAAAAATTAATAAAAAGGAGAACGAATCTATATCAAAAAACACTATCAAAGAAAAGATAGAACCAGCTAAGAAGAAATAAGTATTATACCTTATTTTAAGATTGGGTTTTGTAAAATGCGGCTACTCGATCAATCGTATGGTCAATAGGCATAAAATTGAATGACGTCGCTTCTTTAATCTTTACGTTAGAGTATTTAGTAATAGAGGTAAGTGATGCTACTTTGGCGGTGCTTAATTTACGTTTAAAACCTATTAAATTCAGAATTTTTAAAAAATAGGAAACTGTAATCAAGAGAGTTTTACTCAAACGTAAATTAGGGCTGCTTTTACCTAATGACACAGCGATTTTATTCAGTATTGATTTGAAACTTCTATTTTCTGCAACTAGAATGTATCTCTCGTTTTTAAGCGGGCTTTCCATTAATGTAACCATAATTGTTGTTACATCTCTCACGTCTACAAAACCACTAGAGCCATTTGTATAAAACTTATTGCCAGCAGCCGTTTTACTGAAAAGTTGACCAGAGCCATTTTGCCAGTTTCCCTCTCCTATTATTATTCCTGGATTAACAATAATAACGTCTAATGCCTCTTGAGTAGCTCGCCAGGCTTCCATCTCTGCGCCAAATTTCGTAATCGCATAGTTAGTATTAAGACCGTCGAGATTAAAAAAGTCTTCTTCATTAACCTCTTTTTCACCTATAGGGTCACCTAAAGCAGCGATACTACTTACATGACATAATTTTTTAACTCCGTAAGCAAGTGCAACATTAATTACGTTTTCTGTCCCACGCATATTAATGTTTTTTACCTTTTCAAAGGAAAGTTCTTCTACAACAGCAGCACAATGATAAACTGTATTTACATCTTGCATTGCTGCTTCTAGACTAGGGATTTCAAGAATATCAGCTTTAATCCATTGAAAATTATCTACTTGAGAGCCTGCTCCTTTTTCATATGATTCAAAGATTTCACGTGTTTTATCTAGAGAATCAATATCTCGATAAGTAGCCTTGATGTTTTTCCCGCTTTCGCGAAAGCGGTACAACAAATGACCTCCTACTAATCCGGTTCCTCCTGTGACTAAAATCATGCAGTAAAAGTAAACAATACCAGCCTTAAAAAATGTTTAAAAACAGCCAAACGCATATATTTGCAGCGCTAAAAACAACTCTTATGGCTTATAACTTTGTTAAGGAATTAGAATGGAGAGGTATGATACATGATATCATGCCCGATACGGAAGAAATGTTACAAAACGAGCTTGTTTCTGGTTATATAGGTTTTGATCCTACTGCGGATTCTCTTCATATAGGTAGCATGGTGCAAATCATATTATTAATGCATTTGCAAAGGGCAGGACATAGACCTATTGCGCTAGTAGGTGGTGCAACTGGTATGATAGGAGATCCTAGTGGTAAAAGTGCTGAACGTAATTTACTTACTCAAGATATTTTAGATAAGAATATCGCTGGGGTAAAAAGAGTAATCTCTAGATTTATTGATTTTGAAGGTGGAGATGAAGCAACGCGGGCAAAGCTGGTGAACAATTATGACTGGATGAAGGATTTCAGTCTTATTGATTTTGCCAGAGATATCGGTAAGCACATTACGGTTAATTACATGATGGCAAAAGAATCTGTAAAAAAGCGAGTGTCTGGAGAAGGCGATGGAATGAGCTTTACAGAGTTTACCTATCAACTATTTCAAGGTTATGACTATTTACATCTTTATGAAAATGAAGGTGTAAAATTACAAATAGGCGGTTCTGATCAATGGGGAAATATTACTACTGGTACAGAG
>CAZBCH010000147.1:0-1825 GCA_964490235.1 uncultured Flavobacteriaceae bacterium
GTTAGTTTGAAAATCTCATTAATCAAATATTCTAAATTTGATGAAGAGAAAAATGTAGGCGTTCCTCCACCTAAATGAATTTGTTTAATTATAGGTTTTTCAGAAAAAAGCGCCACGTAAAGTCTCAGTTCTTTTATTACAGATTCTAGATAAGGAACCTCTACTTTATGGTTTTTTGTAATTCGTTTATTACAACCACAAAATGTACACATACTTTCACAATAAGGCAGGTGAATGTAAAGGCTAATTCCTTCTTTGGCATTACTTTCCTTAAAACTCTTTTGCAGCGATTCTTGCCAGCTAGAAACAGAAAAGCTATCCTGATCCCAATAAGGAACTGTAGGATAGCTTGTATATCGTGGTCCAGCTACATTATATTTAGAAATGAGCGAGTCACACATATTTTTTAAAATATAAAATTAAAAATCGCTAAAACAGTGCAAATACTCACACTTGCAATCACCGCTTTTAAAACTAAAGCAGGCTTTTGAACCGTTAAAATAGATGCGAGAACTGTAGTACAAGATATAACTACCGTAAAAATTTGAATAAAATGAAAAATACCACTGCCATTCTGAAAAACAGACATTACTGTCAATCCACCTAGGCATGTACAAACGATAATCGCTGTTGAGGCATAAAGCATAAAATGATCTTGCCAGTCTTTTTGTAATTTTAAATATGCAGTACTCATAACTTATTGTTTTAATTATTATGGTACAAATTTAGAAGTACAAGCCACCGTCAAACGATGACTTTTGTCAGTTATTGATTTTTATTTAAAAAAGGTGAATAGAATGATCTCGCTTTCGCGAAAGCGGGAATAAATACAAATATTTAGTTTCAACAACATGAGTATCAAAGTCCCGCACATTTGAAATGCTTATAACCTAAAGTTTGTTTAAATTCCATTCACATTTCAATTGATTAGCTAAAACGAACGCGACACATTAACGCATAAGGAATTTGATCTAAAAGCTTAAAACGCAAATTTATTCAGCATCTAGTAAAGCATTCTCAATTCTTTTGGAATTCTCGATCCATTCCATCAAGTCTTCTGCTTTTTCTTTCTTGCAGCAGGAAACAACACATTATTTAAAATCAAACGATAACCTGGCGAATTAGGATGCAGGCTCAACTCTGTAGGTGGATCTCCTACTCTATGCTGGTAATCTTCTGGATCATGACCGCCGTAGAAAGTAAAAAATCCTTTACCGCGTATTCCGTGTATGTATTTGGCTTCTTTGTTAGATCTATTTTCTCCTAAAACCAAAACGTTTTTCTTTACCTCATCACGATCATAACTGGTCGTTTGTCCCATAAAACCTTTTACTAGACTGGTATGATTTTGATTCAGCATCGTAGGAATAGGATCCCATTTTGCGCTAAAATCCATCAACGAGAAGTAATCTAGTTCTCGTTTGATCTTGCGTTTAGTGGTCATATCGATTGAACTAAATTCATACACCATCGGTGAGCGTTCTAAAGTAAAATCGGTAAATGCAAAAGTCTTAGAGTAATCAATTTTATTCTGATAACCGGGATCGCTGGCATCACCATCAAACATAGGCTCTGCAATATCAACACCTTCGGCACTTAATGCGATGTCAAAGCTATCTGTCGCGCTACACATCGCAAACATAAATCCACCACCTACAACATAATCTCTAATCTTGAGGGCTACATCTCGTTTTGCCTCACTTACCTTACTGTAACCTAATTTTTGAGCCAGTTCTTCGGCCTCTTTTTTTTCTTGAATGTACCATGGCGCTGCTCTAAAACTGCGGTAAAACTTACCGTATTGACCTGTAAAATCTTCATGATG
>CAZBCH010000148.1:0-11155 GCA_964490235.1 uncultured Flavobacteriaceae bacterium
GAACCTTATGTAAACTATGCTACTAAGATTATGTTAGGTCATAATAAAGTAACTGATTTTGATTTTAATCCTAAGTTAGACGGTTATGCTATCAAGCAACCGGTATTTTCATTTAATAAATTCCCTAATGTTGATAAGCGTCTAGGGCCAGAAATGAAATCTACTGGAGAAAGTATTTTGTTTATAGATAGTTTAAAAGATGATGCGTTTTACGATTTGTACTCTAGACGTAGAATGTATTTGAGTAAGTAAAGTAATTAGACTTAGTTGTCAGTCTGAGCTTGTCGAAAACGATGTTTTATTAAGATCTTTAACCCAATTTCGAAAAGCTCAATTTGACATTTTATCAGTATTTAAGAATTTAATTAACCCCAAAAGTGATAAGCTTTTGGGGTTTTTAGTTCTTATGTTTTTTAAAGTATTTGATTTAGACATTCTTAGTTTTTATATTTAGACATGAATAATATAGATATTATCCTCAAACATACTCAGAATTTAAAGGTCATCATCATTGTATTCACCGTGTTGTTTTTGAGTTACTATATTATAAATTTTGGTTTTCAAGAAGTTCATGATCAACTTTTTGGTGATCATATGAAATCTATTTATTTCATTGGTTTAGGTTTACCGATTACAGCTTATGGGATATGGTATGTTCTTCAAATCGCGCCCATGAGACAGGTTTCAAAAACAAACAAAGTTTTGGGATTACTCTTTTTTGGAATTATTGGGAAATGGATTTTGCTAGCTTTCTTGATTAAATTACCTAAAAAGTTGAAAGAAAAAGACTCTAGATTTAATTTTAATTCTGAAATTTACTAATTTAAAAGTGAATTTTATCGCTTTCGCGAAAGCGAAACAACCACTATCTTCATAGCTCAAAATTCATTACATGAAAAAGATTCTATTTCTCTCCATTCTATTTATTTCTACATCACTTTTTGCTCAAAAAGTAGATTACAAAACCTTAGATAAATATATCTCACAAACGCAACAAGATTGGAATATTCCTGGATTGAGTGTTGCAGTAGTTAAAGATGGCAAGATTGTTTTTGAACGTGGTTATGGTAAAATGAATGTAAATGAAAACCGTAAACCAGATGAGCATACACTTTATGCCATTGCCAGTAATACAAAGGCTTTTACAGCTGCTATTATTGCTCAACTAGTTGAAGAAGGAAAAATAAGTTGGAAAGACAAGGTACAAGATTATTTACCCTACTTTGAAGTTTATGATCCAGCCATAAGTAGAATGGTAACTATTGAGGATTTATTAAGTCATAATGTAGGATTAGGGACTTTTTCTGGCGATGCGATATGGTATAAAAGCGATTTGACTACCGAAGAAATTGTAAAACGCATCAAATTCGTTCCTCAGGCTTATGAATTTAGAGATGGCTATGGTTATTCCAACCTTATGTTTATTACTGCTGGAGATCTTATTGAAAAGGTAACAGGTAAAAGTTATAAAGAAAATGTAACCGAGCGCTTTTTACAACCTTTGGAAATGGATGATACTGTCGTTAGCGTAAATGATTATGGATCCAATACAAATGTGGCAACGCCTCATGGTATGAAAAACGGCGAGAATTATGCGGTACCTCACGTTGCTTGGGATAACGTGAAATCTACTGGAGGAATTATTTCTAGTGTTCATGACATGAGTAAATGGATGATTTTTAATATGAATCATGGTATTACTTCTAAGGGTGATACATTGTTTAATACAAATAGTCGCAATAGAATGTGGAATATCAATAACTCTTTTGGTACAGATCAAGTGAATCGCAATAGTGCTGGAATGCATTATTCTGGTTATGGTCTCGGATGGTTTATAGGAGATTATCACGGTCATTATAGAGTAAGACATGGCGGCGGTTATGACGGTATGATATCTACCGTGCAAATGTTACCAGATGAAAATCTAGGTGTGGTGGTTTTAACTAATGGTGTAAAGGCTCCTACTAATGCTATTGCATATTATGTTTTTGATCGGTTTCTAGGAAGAGATCAAAAAGACTGGAGTAAAGAAATGCTAGAAAGTTACAATAACTGGAAAGCGAGTGACACAAGAATTGCAGATAAAAAAGCAAAACAAGTTAAAGGTACTCAACCCATTCTTAAAACAAGTGAGATTGTAGGAACTTATCATGCAGATATCTATGGTAACTTTGAAGTTGTAGAGAAAGAAGGGAAGCTACATTTGAATTGGGAACATAGTCCTTTACTTAATAGCACCCTTAAGCATTTTAATCATGATTCTTATGAAATGGTATGGGATCACCCACAAGTATGGTTTAGTTTTGGAACTGTAGAATTTGAGAAAGATGCATATAACAACGTCACAGGAATCTCCTTTGATGTTCCTAATGACGATTTTTTTATGGAAGAATTAAACGCAAAAAGGGTAGACTAATAATCTTTAAATAATTCAGCACTTACATCAACTAATACTTCTTCTGCAATTTTATTTGAAACTATTTTAGGGATTACTATGTTATAATCTTGTGGTTTAATAATAAAATTTGCAGTTAATTGAATACTTTTTCCTGTCCTATTAACATTTACAGGTATCGAAATATTTTGAGTAACTCCATGCAATTGAAGTGTACCATCAAGTGTATATGTTTTAGAAAAATTTTGAGTAATCGCTGTTGCTTTAAAACCTGATAATTTACCTTTTATAATGGCTTTAGGATACTCTTCACTTTCTAAGTAATTTTCATTAAAATGCTCCTGCATAAGAGCAATAGGAAAACGAAATCCGTTGATTAGAGCTAAAGCAGCAATGTTACCTGAATTAACATCTAGCACTATGGTAGTACTTTTGTTAACAGCTTCTATGGGTTCAAATGTGTCTACAGATGCTTTAAACGCCACAGTTCCAGTACGAGTTTGAAACCTTTCAGTAACGATGTCTGATGAGCTATTTGAAGTTAATAGATATGACAGCAAGCAAAATAAAATAGTTTTCATAAGTTTTAGTTTTCTAGGTAGCCGTCCGTTTGCCATTGTAAAATCAAATCAATACTGTTTTGAGGCAATTGATTGCCTTGTGGCATTAATAAAGGGTCTCCCACGCTTCTAGTTATACGATCAATGACATTACCATTTTCTGTTGCATCTCTAAACTGACTGTATGTGCTGTAACTATTATTGCCAGAAGCAAAATTATCGTTATGACAGGATAGGCATTGACTTTCTACGATAGGAAAAATATCTGTTGCATATTTTACTGTTCCAGTGATAGGACGGTTATCGACAAGGTCATCAGGGCTAGTCTCACTACAAGAAATGAACAAACTAATTGATAATAATGGTATTAAAATCTTTTTCATATAGCAATATAATTCATAAATATCAACAATACTGTGATAATTATAGTTTAAATTTACTGATAGTTTATTTTTTTTATGAAAAAAATAGTTGCATTCATAATTCTTCTTTTCCTCGTTATATCAATAGCAGGTTATTTTTATTTATACCAAGATCATCGTAAGGTAAGCGATACAAATGCTGTTAAAAATTTGAATGCTAATCAGTTAATAGAAATATTTCAAGACTCTGATCTAGAAAACGATAAAGAGATTTTAAATCAGGTAGTTACGGTTACAGGCGTAATTACTAATTCTTCAGCTAATACTTTGACTATAGACAATAAAATATTTATTGAATTAGAACATCCAGAAGATAAATCTTTTACGTATGTCTTAAACGTTAATGATTCTTGTACAATCAAAGGTCGCTGTTTAGGATATGACGATCTTTTAGAAGAGGTAAAAATAGATCAAGCTATAATCGAAAGTAAAAACCCTAAATAAAAATATGATGAAAAAAAATTACTCTTTTTACAGTATACTAACAGCTATACCTATCGCTCTTTTTGCTCTTGTAGCATTTACAAGTGGACAGCCAGGTCAGTTTTCTGGCTCACCAGGTGATGGCGGTAGCACTTGTACAAGTTGTCACGCACCAGGAGCAAATCATGGCGGGACACCGGTGCTTACAAATGTTCCTACTGCCTATGCAGCTGGACAAACCTACAATCTTAACCTTGCAATTAATGGTTCTTCTGTTTCGAAATTTGGATTTAACATTACTGCCGAAACATCTGGTGGAACAAAGGTAGGCAGCTGGACAGCTGGAGCGGGAACTCGCTTAAGAACAGATAGTAATGGTCTTACACATAATAGTTCTGGTACTACTAGTAACAACTGGAATCTTTCCTGGACGGCTCCAGCATCTGATCTAGGCGATGTAACCTTTTACTACGCAACAATTCAGGCTAACAGTGCAAATGGTAATGGTGGTGATCAAATGATTTCTGGACAATCTAATGCTGTTCTTACGAATGAAGAAGTTGCTATAAGTTCTTTTAAATTATTCCCTACTCATGCAATTAGTGATATTAATATTGAATTAGCGCATGCTGAAGATGGTGAGTTAATAATCTATAATATGAATGGACAACCAGTGTTACACAACAGAATAGGAAGACAAAATCAAATCGATGTGTCATCTCTTTCTACTGGTATTTATATAAGTCAAGTTCTAGTTGATGATAAAATTTCTACTCAAAAGTTTATCAAGAAATAAAATATTAACCTTTACCTAAAGCCGCTAACCTAGGCGGCTTTTTTATTATTATGAAAAATCTAGTTACCATTTTTTTTACATTATTTGTAACAGTAGCATTTGCCCAAGAAGACTTACTTGAAGGAATTGATATAGAAGAAAATAAAGAGGTAACCTCTACATGGAAATCTTTAAAAGTTGTCAATTTTGAAACTACAAAATTAGTCGCTCCTAAGGAATTACAAGTTGTAATTTCGCACCGCTTCGGAAGTGTTGAGAATGGTATAGACGATTTATTTGGCCTTGATAATGCGGTGACAAGATTTCAATTTGTCTATGGATTAACAGACTGGATGCATATAGAAGCGAGTCGCAGCGGTTTCAATAAAACCTATCAGCTAGCTTCAAAATTTAAATTGAAGCGTCAAGAAAAAGAAGGATTTCCTTTTTCTATTGCCTTGTTCACTGCTATTGACGCAAATACTGATCTTGATGATTCAATTTTTCCTAAACTAGAATTTGTAGATCGTTTAGGTTATACAGCACAACTTATTGTGGCAAAAAAACTTTCAAAGCGATTATCTGCTCAAGTAAGTCCTACATTTTTTCACCAAAATTTTGTGCCTTTTGATCCTCAAGATAATACGCAATATGCGTTAGGATTAGGAGCTCGTTATAAATTAACAAATAGGTGGAGTCTCAATGCAGATTATGGAGCGCATTTAAATAGGGCAGATGGTAGTCCTTTTGTTAATCCTTTAAGTATAGGTGTAGATTTAGAAACCGGTGGTCACGTTTTTCAAATGCATTTTACAAATGCGCAGCCTATGTTAACTAATGGATTTTTAAGTCAAGGCACCGGTGATTGGTTAGATGGTAGATTTTACTTTGGTTTTAATTTAGTCCGTGTTTTTTAAAATTGAATTAATTTTTATTCCGCTTTCGCGTAAGCTAATTATTTAACTACACTTATTGAAGTTGTGAAATTATTAAGTTAAGCTAATTATTTCCTAGTTTCTTAATCGCAGAAAACGCTTTGTCTACCACGTGATCTTCTACAAGAACACTGAACTCGTTAGTCGTAGATATGACCTCGTGCAGTGAAATTCCTTCCCAAGCAAATCTTTTAAAAATTTGATAGTATAAACCTGGTATTTGAGTATTGTTAGAAGGTAATGCTATACTAATGGCAGATAAATGATCTTGAAAACTGGTCATCGTTTCATGTTGAAAGTGTTGTATTACGTGATCTTTCTCATTGCTAGAAATGACTACATTGCTTTCATGGACACCTCTTGAAAATCCATAGAATACATTAGGATTAATAAGTTCTAGCACTTTGCTGTGTCTTAATATCAACGTATTAGAATTTTTAAAGGTAAAGTCTGTCAAATTAGAGCGTACAGTGATATCACCTAGATTTTGAAGTACAGACTTTAAATTGTTAGAATGTCTTAAATTTTTAGGTGGATGATACCTACGTAAAGCCATCATAATAGCACCTGGTTTTACAGGTTTTCTAAGCATATCACTTATGGATTCCTGTAATTCTTCGGCTAGAGCAGAAAAATTTATGATGCGTCTTGATAATGCCTCTTCTAAGAAAGGTTGTGTGATAAGTATCTCTTCTACACAATCTGCTACTGTTTTCATATTGTTAAATATTTAACAAGGTGTGTAAAATTAAACTAATTTTTTCATTCTTTTTATATGTTCAATGTTGCAATGTATGTTTGTCAAAAATTGATAAAATGATTGTTCAAAAGTTTGGTGGTACTTCAGTTGGTTCGGTGAAAAACATGAATCATGTAAAAAACATTGTGGCAGATGGATGCAAGAAAGTCGTGGTCCTTTCTGCTATGTCAGGTACTACAAATGCATTAGTAGAAATATCTGAGAATATAAGGTTACAAAAATCTACAGCAGCAATAAACCAAATTGAAGCACTATCAAGAACATATAAACGCACAATAGACAACCTATTGCAAGATAGCAGCCTAAGAACTGATGCACATAACTATGTAAATGGCGTTTTTAATTATTTAAATGATCTTGTAGAATTAGAGCACTCCACACTTATTTATAATAAAATTGTTGCTCAAGGTGAATTACTTTCAACATATTTATTTAGTAGATTTTTGATTCAAGAAGGTATTAAAGCAACTTTATTACCAGCGCTGGACTTTATGAGAGTAGATAACAATCATGATCCAGATGCCTTTTATATCAAACAAAATTTAGTAAGACAAATCAACCAAAATCAAAATACAGATATTTTTATTACCCAAGGTTTTATCTGTTTAGATGTTTTAGGTAACATTTCTAATCTACAGCGTGGTGGTAGCGATTATACAGCCTCTATAATAGGCGCTGCTATAAAGGCAGAAGAAGTTCAAATCTGGACAGATATTGATGGTTTCCATAATAATGACCCACGTTTTGTTGAGAATACCACTGCGATATCTCAAATCTCATTTGATGAAGCGGCAGAGCTTGCTTATTTCGGAGCAAAAATTTTACATCCTCAAACGGTGATGCCGGTAAGAGATCTCAATATTCCAGTACGTTTAAAAAATACCATGGTGCCAGATGCTCACGGTACCTTAATTACAAATCAGATTCATGGAGAAGGAATTAAGGCAATTGCTGCAAAAGACGGTATTTATGCTATCAAAATAAAATCAGCTAGAATGTTGCAAGCGCACGGTTTTTTAAAGCGCGTATTTGAAGTTTTTGAAAAGTACGAGACCGCGATAGATATGGTTACCACATCAGAAATCGCTGTATCTCTTACTATTGATAATGGACTGCATTTAGATGCGATCGTTCAAGATTTAGAAAAAATCGCTACTGTAGAGGTAGACCATTGCATGAGTATCGTATGTCTAGTAGGAAATAATATTATTTACCATCAAGACACGCCACGACTTTTTCATATTTTACAAGATGTCTCTGTTAGAATGATAGCTTATGGAGGAAGTAATAATAATATTTCTTTACTAATAAATACAACTGATAAAGAGAACACCTTGCGTAAATTACAACAGTATGTTTTTGAATCTCAAGAAGAACTAGTAGCGTATTAAAGATTGATCGCTACTTTATATTTTTTTAATTCTTCACGATATTTAGGATCAGAAAAATTTGCAGCGGCTATTTCTTTATTGCTGTTGTGTTTTATTTGTTTACGTTTAATAGCTCTGGCAAAGCGTCTTACATGCGTTTCACTGCTTATTTTGAGTCCTGGAACAGGAACGGTGTTTCCGTTTTCATCTTTAGCTACCATAGTCAGGAATGAAGAGTTACAGTGTTTTGTGACACCAGTTTGAATATTTTCTGCATCAACTCTTATTCCTACTACTATAGAAGAATTTCCTACATAGTTTACTGATGCTCTAAGAGTTAGCATTTCACCTACTTCTATAGGAGCTAGAAAGTCCACGACATCGACACTAGCGGTTACACAATAATGCCCACAATGTTTTGACGCACAAGCAAATGCTATTTGATCAATAAGTGACAAGACATAACCTCCATGAATTTTGCCAGAAAAATTTGCATGTGAAGGCAGCATGAGTAGGGACAACATGACTCTTGATTCTTCAGGAGATTTAAACGTATCTTTCATATTGTGTAATTATGTATAGATTATTCGTGTTCTCGCTTTCGCGTAAGCGAGATCTAAACAATTTAGTTGCGATTAAAATGAGGGCTTTGTTCTCTCGTTACTTCGGTAATAAAGTATTTTGTATCACCCCAAAAGAAAAAAGTTCCGAATTTTTCTTCATATTTGAGTTTTACATATTCTCCTTGGTATTCTTTAAGCTTTTCTATTATCTCTGGCTGGTTATCCATAACTGAGAAAGAAAAGATTTGTGCACCGCTTATTCCTTGAGAGATTTCTCCTTCCCAGGTTTTTACTATAAATCCTTTATGAGAAAATTTTATCAACTCGCCACTACGATATCCGTCTGAGTAACTTGCAAAATATATGAATGCATACCATAATACCATCATTATTAATATAGTAGCTAGTATAACTCCTAATATCTTTTTCATATTACATAATTTTTAAATAACAACCCTATGAGAATTGCGATGCCAAAGCTAAGCAATGTACCTATTAATACATACTCTGTTAACTTCATATTTTTTACTTTACTTAAATCACCAAATCTAAATACAGATTTTGCAGTAAGAAGTAAACCTACGGCACTGAAATTGTCTGTGATTATAAATAAAAAGATTAATAAACGCTCGATTATACCTATCCATCTGCCTGCATTTTTGAGACCATAAATTCCAGTGTCAGCATCAGTTAATTTCCATCTGGTAAAAAACACTTTGAGTATAATAGCAACTGGACTAGTTAGAAATATCAGGCATAATAATAAAGGCCATAATAGTTCTAATAGTTCCTTATTGATTATAAAATCTATCGTTGTTGCGGTTGTTGCAAGAAGAATGATTATTAAAATGTGTAATAACTGGTCTAATGTAAATAGCCAGCGTTGATTCTTTTTAGTAGTTAGATATAGTTTTCCGGCATCGATAGCAAGGTGCGTTATAAAAATTGTAAGTCCTACGTACCAGTATTCTAGTTTCCATAACAACAACCAAGATAACAATCCATGAATTAATGCATGAATATAAAGATGATAAGAACGTAGCTTGTGTTTTTCTTTCTTTTTATTGAATTTATCTGTTTGTAAAACAAAATCACCTAAAAAGTGAGCAATTAATAGTTTAATGAGTACTTCCATGGCTCACGTCTTTATAATATCTTTTATATGTATTAAGCAAGTCTTGTGTTTCTTGCCAGTTTGCTCTGTCTAATCTACGACTTGCGGTTGCTTGTTGCACTCCTAATCTTTTTCCTAATTCTTCTTGTGTGATATTAGGTGATTTAAGCATTTCATAAACGGTAGCTGCGCCATTCTCTGTCCAGCTGTTCAAGTACAGTAAAGCTAGTTTCAAGATCATGTTCATGTAGTGATCTAATTCATTGCCACTAGATACCATTATTTCTTGTTCTTTTGATTTTAATTGATCAAGCAGTTCTCCAGAATTTGTAAGTGCACTGCCAGTAGATTTTGCAATGTTATTTTCAATTAAACTTACTTTACCTAGCCCTATGGCGATGCGCACATCTAGTGAAGAAGAACGTTTTAAAGCAGCTTTAAGTTCAATTACACAATGTAATGCCTTAAGTGGATCTTCCATCCAAGCCTGAAAACTATCGCCACGATAGATTTGATACATTCTTTCCTTAGAATGCTTCTTCAAAATAGGCTCAATAATTGTCAAATAATCATTAGGCTGGTTCTTTTTAGAACCAATAATATCACCAGCAAGTACTACTTCCATATACGTGTAATTATATTATTACGTAAAAACGTAATAATTCAAATATATTACATAATTGTGTAATATTGTTAATTATTACGTAAAAGTGTAATAAATAGACTTTATTACGTAATTGTGTAATAATAATTAAGCTTTAGTTTAAAACCAAATTAGAAATATAAATCAAATTTATGCTGAATGAATTACGCATGCGGAATTGAAATTTTAACTAGTTGAATTTTAACAGGTATCAAAAAAATTGGAAACTCTAACAACTTAACAGCCTCACAACTATAAGTTCAACCTACCTTCTTCGTCACTTGCTTCAAGAAAGTCCGGATCACTATCTATCGCGCGATTTACAAGTTTTTCATTAAGCGATTTATTTGCTTTGGCACCTAATCTTTTTAATCGCTCAATACGACCTACGAGGTTTCCAGAACCTTCAGTAAGTTTATTCATACTAGAAGAGTAAGATTTTTTTACCGTATCGAGTTGAGATCCTACTTTAATCAAGTCTTCTGTAAGTCCTACAAATTTATCATACAAAGCGCCAGCTGCTGTGGCAATATCCAAAGCGTTTTTTTGTTGTTTTTCATTTTGCCACATCGTATCAATAGTGCGCAAGGTTGCCAATAGAGTAGTAGGTGTAACAATTACGATATTCTTATCAAAAGCATCGCTATATAGATTACTATCGTGATTCAGCGCCATGGCAAAAGCAGGTTCTATAGGTACAAAAAGCAATACAAAATCAGGGCTATCGATTTGGTAATCGTGATAACTTTTACCGGATAAATCTGAGACGTGTTTCTTAAGTGAAGCAACGTGCTCTTTTAGATAACGTTCCTGTAATGAATCATCTTCTTCATTGATAAATCGCTCGTAAGCATTAAGTGAAACTTTAGAATCGATAACCATTTTCTTTCCACCAGGTAGATTGATCACCACATCAGGAAATAAAGTTCTTCCGTCTTCCGTTTTAATCGTTTGTTGAACTTCATACTCAGAACCCTTAGTTAGTCCAGATTTTTCAAGAACGCGTTCCAGAACTAGCTCGCCCCAATTACCACGCATTTTTGCGTCACCTTTCAAGGCTTTGGTAAGATTATTGGTTTCCTTACTCATTTGCTGGTTCATCTCTTTCAGTCCAATAATTTGCTGTCTTAAAGCACTTTGCCTGTCGATAGTGTCTTTGTGAGTATCTTCTACACGTTTTTCAAAACTTTTAATC
>CAZBCH010000149.1:0-5156 GCA_964490235.1 uncultured Flavobacteriaceae bacterium
ATGACGCCTTTTTTTCCTAAACTGGCATAACCTTCTTCAACAGTAGTTCCTGAAACTATTTGTTTGATATGATCGTGATCAATGAATTGTAATGTTTTTTCATGAGCGCTAACAAAAAACACACGTTCTAAATCAGTGCTAGCGCTTTTAATTTCTTCCATGAGTTCATTCATCAATGGATTGTAGCGATCCTGTCTAGAGGCACCACCTTGAGATCTTATAAAACTCCATGCACTACCCAATACAGGAACATAAAAATTCTCAATACTAGGCTGGTAAAGATTTTCAAGACCCATCTGACCACCATAAACTCCATTAGAGTACAATGGATGGTGCATGGCAACAATGACAGTTTTATGTCGCTGCTTGCGCATCTCATCAGCTAATACTGTTATAAACTTTTCTCTAGTATTGATCTCGCATTTATCATTGAATTCTGGATTCTTATTCCAGTCTTCAATATACCATTGCGAGTCTACTATAAAAAGGTGCATTGAATCTGATATCTCAATCTCTTCTAACGGACAGCCGTTCTCTGGTTGAAAAGCCTCGTCGTTATCGAGTACATCTTCTACCATTTCCTCAATATTTTTAAGTCCTTTAAGACCTTCATCATTCCAGTCTTCATTTCCTGCAAGAACATAAATACTACTGTTAAGTTCCTTTATTATCTCTAGTTTATTCTTGAAGGCTTCTTTATCTTTCTCGTCTTTATCCTTACGATTAAAATTTTCTGAGTCTACATTATCACCTAGAATAAGTGTAAAGTCTTCGTTTTTACTTCTTGATTTGATATCGTTAATGATTGCTTTAAAATTAGCATCTGGCGTATCTGTAGAATTGAGATTTCCTAGTAAATAAAAACTGCGGTATTCATTTGTAGGCTTTGGACTTACAGGTGAGCGGTCGCTATCTATTTGAAGTTTTTTTATAGCACATGATGTGAATAAAAATAAAGTGAGCGCTATTAAAATGTGAAAAGGTAGTTTATTACTCATAAAAAAAGATAATGATCAAAAGTATCAAGATTACCTTTTGAAAATTGCTAGTATTCTCTTAAAAAATGTAGCAAAACCAATCTTTTTATGTAAAAACCTAGTTATACTCTAAATTAATTTAGAATACGAGGTTTTATTCAACATACTTAAATACTACTGATCAGTGTTGTTATGGTTAAGACAATATCTAGCAATCAGATAATGCGACATTGACCGCAAGTCCACCTTCACTGGTTTCTTTGTACTTTGTATTCATATCTTGAGCGGTTTGCCACATAGTTTCTATTACCTTATCAAGAGGTACTTTGGCGTTCTTAGCATCATTATCTAAAGCCATTTCACATGCATTAATCGCTTTTATAGCTCCCATGGCATTGCGTTCTATGCAAGGAATTTGCACTAATCCACCTATAGGATCGCAAGTAAGCCCTAAATGGTGTTCCATAGCGATCTCGCTAGCCATAAGAACTTGTGCTGGTGAACCACCCATAAGCTCTGTTAACGCTCCTGCTGCCATGGCGCTGCTCACTCCTATTTCTGCCTGGCAACCACCCATTGCAGCACTAATTGTCGCTCCTTTTTTAAATAATGCTCCTATCTCACCTGCTACTAGTAAAAACTTCTTTACGTCGTCAAAGTTAGCATCATGATTTTCAATAGTCATATAATAAAGTAAGACTGCAGGAATAACACCTGCGCTTCCATTTGTAGGCGCAGTAACTACTCTACCTAAAGAAGCATTAACTTCATTTACAGCAAGAGCATAACAAGAAACCCATTTAAGAATTTCTCTAAATTTTACCTCTGTATTGCGTATGGCTTCTATCCATTCTTCCTTATTAGTATAAGGTTTTCCTTTTTGCAATCGCTCATGTGTATCAAACGCTCTTCTACGTACCTTTAATCCACCAGGTAAAATTCCTTCAGTATGACAACCTGTATAAACAGAATCTAACATTACGTCCCAGATAGCTTTTAATTTCTCGTCAATGACCTCTGGAGTGTTTAAGTATTCTTCATTTTCTAAAACAATTTGAGAAACCGATTTATTTTCTCTCTCACTATAGGCTAGCAATTCTGTTGCCTTAGAAATAGGTCTTGGGAAACACTCAAAAAGAGCCACTTTTTTTGCAGATCGTTTACGCTCTTTTTGAATAAAAAAACCGCCGCCTATACTGAAATAAGTTTCAAAAATAGTTTTGCCATCTGCAAGAATGGCCTTAAAACGCATTCCATTAGGATGATATGGTAAAAAGTTACGGTTAAAATGAATTTGTGTTTTAGGATCAAATGGTATTAAATGAACGCCATCTAATTGTAATAATTTTTGCTGAGTTATATAATCTACTATTTCTGGAATCTCTTCAATACTGCAGGTAACAGGATCTGCATTTGTCAGTCCTAGAATACAAGCCAAATCTGTTGCATGACCTTTTCCCGTAAGCGAAAGCGATCCATAGAGATCTACCTCAATAGAACGCACTTGAGGTATTCTATTCTTATCACGTAGTTTTTTTAGAAAATCTCTAGCAGCTTGCCACGGTCCTAGTGTATGAGAACTAGAAGGCCCTACACCTATTTTAAGCATATCAAAAACGCTTATTGCTTCAATTTTAGGAGGATTTTGAGACATAAATAGTTTTAAAAATAACTTTTGAATTGTTAAACAAAGATAAATGTATTTATTGAGGAAATTGTAGTGTTTATCTCGCTTTCGCGAAAGCGAAATTAAAATCAAACTTACTCTATTCATTCAATTTTATAAACCATGAAAAGAAGTTGATTTGCTCTAATTCTCGATTATTATAACATTACATATTCTACTATTACAATAGGTTTAAAAAGTTTCTTATTCCATACTTAAGGAAATAACTATCCATTATGACAGTCAAAATGACATCATGTCACTACAAATGGCATGGCATAAACATTGACCTATGGAAAACGTAATTAAATCGAAAACAAAAATTAAAATAATTTATAATGAGTAAAATAATAGGAATAGACTTAGGTACGACTAACAGTTGTGTTTCTGTAATGGAAGGAAGCGAGCCTGTAGTAATCCCTAATTCTGAAGGTAAAAGAACAACTCCTTCTGTAATTGCCTTTGTAGAAGGTGGTGAAATAAAGGTAGGTGATCCTGCAAAAAGACAGGCAGTAACAAACCCAACTAAAACAGTTGCTTCTGTGAAGCGTTTTATGGGTAACAAATTCAGTGAATCTTCAAATGAAGCTGAAAGAGTTCCTTATAGTGTTGTAAAAGGTGATAATGATACACCACGTGTAGATATCGATGGACGTCTTTACACTCCACAAGAATTAAGTGCCATGATTCTTCAAAAGATGAAGAAAACGGCTGAAGATTACTTAGGAACTGAAGTAACTGGTGCTGTAATCACGGTGCCTGCATACTTTAACGATTCTCAACGTCAGGCAACTAAGGAAGCTGGTGAGATCGCTGGTCTTAAAGTAGAGCGTATTATTAATGAGCCTACAGCTGCAGCCCTTGCTTACGGTCTTGATAAAAAAGATACAGACCAGAAGGTTGTGGTATTTGACTTTGGTGGTGGAACACATGACGTTTCTATCCTTGAGTTAGGTGATGGAGTATTTGAGGTACTTTCTACTGATGGTGATACACACTTAGGTGGAGATGATGTAGATCAAAAAATCATTGATTGGCTTGCAGATGAGTTTAAAGCTGCTGAAGATATCGATCTAAGAAAAGATCCTATGGCGTTACAACGTCTTAAGGAAGCTGCTGAAAAAGCTAAAATTGAGCTTTCTTCAAGCGCGCAAACTGAGATCAACTTGCCATATGTTACTGCTACAGCAAGCGGACCTAAACACTTAGTAAAAACACTTACTAAATCAAGCTTTGAGAAATTAATCTCTGACCTAGTAAAAAGAACTATCGAGCCATGTCAGACAGCATTGAAAAGCGCTGGTCTTTCTACTGGAGATATCGATGAGATCATCCTTGTAGGTGGATCTACTCGTATTCCTGCAGTACAAGAAGCTGTTGAGAAATTCTTTGGAAAAGCACCATCAAAAGGTGTAAATCCTGATGAAGTTGTAGCTATAGGTGCTGCGATCCAAGGTGGAGTTCTTACAGGAGATGTAAAAGACGTTCTTTTATTAGACGTAACACCACTTTCATTAGGTATTGAAACTATGGGTGGAGTGATGACTAAGTTGATCGATGCTAACACAACGATCCCAACAAAGAAATCTCAAGTATTCTCTACGGCTGCAGATAATCAACCTAGCGTTGAGATTCACGTAATCCAAGGAGAACGTTCTATGGCAAACGATAATAAAACCATAGGTAGATTTCACCTAGATGGTATTGCACCAGCGAGAAGAGGTACTCCACAAATTGAAGTAACCTTTGACATCGATGCAAATGGTATCATTAAAGTAAGTGCTGAGGATAAAGCGACTGGTAAGAAACAAGATATACGTATCGAGGCATCTTCTGGACTTTCTGAAGAAGAAATCGAGAAAATGAAAGCAGATGCAGCTGCAAATGCAGAGGCTGATAAAAAAGCAAAGGAAACAGCTGATAAATTAAACAGTGCAGACCAATTGATTTTCCAAACTGAGCAACAGTTAGAAGAATTTGGTGATAAACTTCCTGAAGACAAGAAAGCTCCTATTACTGAGGCGCTAGAAGAGTTGAAGAAAGCTTATGAAAGTAAAGACATTGCTCAAATTGATCCTGCTCTAGAGAAGCTTAACAATGTATGGACTGCAGCTAGTGCAGATATGGCACAAGCAGCACAGGCGCAAGGTGGACAACCTGGACCTGATGCAGGAGCGCAGCAAGCATCTGGAGATGACACAAGCGATGTAGAAGATGTAGACTTTGAAGAAGTGAAGTAAGCAGGACGTTAGTTTTGCGTGAGCAAAACTTTACATATCGCTTATCCCAAACAAGCGGTAGCGCAGATTTAGGATAAGCTTTTATAAAACGAAAGACTCTGATTAATTTCAGAGTCTTTTTTTATTATCGTAATTAAAGTTAACGTCGCAATGACAGTAAACAGATCTATTTCAAAATCCCCAAAACTTTAGTTTGGGGATTTTTTTTTTATAAATATGAAATGACCGTAAAATTTAAGAGGTTTTTTCAAATTATTTTTCATGTTCAGTCTT